>CADCOF010000151.1 GCA_902802975.1 uncultured Ruminococcus sp.
ACCGGCTTTATTTGACAAAGCAGCCGACGAAAGCGATAACGACGACATAACCGCTGCACATAATACAACAGAGGCAGATTTAATCAATAATGTATTTTTCATTGCATACATCCTTTCGTTGCACACACTCGATAGTATTAGTATAGCACAAATTTTTGTATAAACAGTATTGACGTATAATTGATAATTTGCTAAAATAAGAAAAATGGTCTTTATGGAGTTAAAAACATGAACGTATATGATTTTGATAAAACGATTTATTACGATGACAGCACATCTGATTTCTATTTTTTTTGCTTAAAACGTCACCCGCGTATCGCTGTGCATTTTCCAAAAACAATGGGAATGTTTATTTTGTATGCTCTTCATATCAAAACGAAAACGCAATTTAAAGAAGTGATGTATGAATTTCTGCATGAGGTGGATATCGACAAAGATCTGCCTGACTTTTGGGAAAGTCATAAGCATAAGATAAAACCATTTTATATAAAACAGAAAAAGCACGATGATGTAATCATCTCGGCATCTCCCGAATTCCTTCTGAAACCGATATGCAGTGAGCTTGGTATCACTAATCTTATGGCGTCAAACGTTGACCCTGTCACAGGAAAATACAGCGGAATAAATTGCCACGGCAAAGAAAAAGTAAGGCGTTTTCGGGAAGTTTTCGGCAATTCAAAAATAGACGAATTCTACTCCGATGCATACTGCGATACACCACTTGCCAAAGAAGCAGAAAAAAGCTATATGGTCAAGCGCGACGTGATAAAAGACTGGAAATTTAAATAATGTAGCATTCACAATAACAAAAAATAAAAACGGCGTCACAGTTCAAATGCAATAATAATCGATAGGACACACTATGACGCCAGATTCACTTTGAGCTATTATTAATCACAATAAGCCGACACCATCACTTCTGATAAATTCCAAGCAAATAGTTTACGGACACTTCCAGTATTTCCGAAAGTGCTACAAGCTCCACATCTGTGACATACCGAATCTGCCCTTCGAGCTTAGACAAACCCGATGCATTCATATCTACGCCACGAACCTGAAGCTGTGCCAATAGTTCTTTTTGTTTCATGCCTTTTTTCTTTCTTGCCTCTTCAACTTTCGCACCGATCAAATTTCGGTCACCGAGTGCTTGTTTTCTTAAACGCATAGGCACATCTCCTTGCTGTTAACGAGGTACGCAGTGATCTGCATATTCTATTTCGAACTGTGAAGCTTTAAGATTGCGCTTCTTGCTTTACCAATAACATTGCATTTTACCCTATCGTTATTATTTATTATACAGATTTATCAGACATAATTCAAGTGTTTTTCGCTCTAAATCGCAATAAACTTTTCTGTGAAATATCCACAAAAATTTCTAATATCGTAATAACTATTGAAATGTAATATAAATATTTTGTTAATAATATGTGATTTTTTTCATAAAAACGACACATATCCAAACGTATTACTTATACAGTGCAAGTTTAGTATACACATCTCGCCTTTCTTCTGCTGTCTTTACATCCTCAATCGTGACCCATCTTGATTTTCCCGAAATACGCAGATACAAGAAACGAGCTGCGCACATAATCATTCCTATTGGCATTAAGAACACATACTTTTTTGTAAAAGGAAATCTTCTCTTTGTCCTGCTGACCCACGCTTTAAACGGATTTGAAAAGTTGATAATCAGGTTTTGCGTGGTATTATTCGACTCTTTTTGACCGAAATTTCCATGACTTACGAACTCTATGATCAAACTGTGCAAAACGTTATCATCAACGTTCATTAACCATTGATATTCCCTGCTCCCGAGATATTTATGTGACACTGCCGACAAGCTGCACGCAAACACCCACAGCCCCATTTCACGAAGCTGATCTCCAAACGCAGAAATATCGACATTCTCCACGAACACAGCCCAGTCGCACAGGTGGCGAAGTCCGATGCCTCTGCCCGAAATAAGATGACGCGCAACATGCAGCAGCATCACAACACAGTGATGAAAATCATCGGGAATATTAAACTCAAATCCCGACATTTCAACACATCTATCTGTTTCGATAATATCGGAAACATACCGTTCAATAATGACTCCCTTTTCGCCTTCGGGGTATTCAGTGATCTTGTAGTGGAGTTCCCATTCGGTATTGTCGCGTTTAAACTCCTCGTGGAACTTCTGATCAGGCTTATATATCTGCCTGAATCCACACTGCACGACCTTTTCAGATGCTTTTTGTAGATCAATGGGATCCACCAAGAAATCAACGTCACCCATCATTCTTTTCACAGGGTCGGGGTAATAATATGCCGAACCGCACCCTTTCAGCGTGACGTAAGGGCACTCTATCTCCTCCATTGCAGAATGAAGTTCGCCGTGTTCATAGAAAATAGTCATGTTTTGCGCTATTATTTTATCATTCAAACGCTGCCAGATGACCTTCTCGTCCTCAGGCAGCTGTTTTTTTATGGCACTATACACCAACGGAAAAACAGTCTGATCAAGTGCCTCCTGTCGAAGTTTTCCCCAATCATGCTCCTCCTCTTGAAGGGGTACACCGAAAAGCATATTTGCGATTATATTAATTAGCTGTAATTGTACGGCATTCATTTTGTCCACTATAATTATGCCCCCAACAAATCTGCTTATCCTATAATCTTTGGTTCTGCACCCAACATGTTACCAATATCATTATCACATGTCAAGAATATGACCTGATGTTTCTTTGCACATTCCTTGATCAACTCACACGATCTTGCAGTGCGGTCAATATCCATATTTGCAAACGGATCATCAAAAACAATAACACCGCCGCCTTCCGGGAATAAATGATCAAGCACCGCCAATCTGAATGCTAAAGATACTGTTTCTTTCGATCCTTCCGACAGCTTCGAAAAATCCAGCAAATTGTCATTGCTGTATATTCTCATATTGAGCTTACCGATATCGGGTAATTCTGATTGAATTCTGCCATCTGTTATTATTCCCAGATATCGCAAAAAACTATTCCCTATTCCCTCAACCGGGTTATTATTGTAGTTCTGTTTCAGTTTTTCATAGACATCTTTGATATGCAGCCAATGATGAAGAAGAGTCTTCTGCTCATCAAAACGTCTTTGTGCGTTCTCACATTTCTCTTCATAATCGCTGAACGTCTTGTCGCTCAACAACACATCAACACTTGCATTAGCATTTGAACTTTCCTGAATAGCCTCTTTTTCACTATTTCGTTTCTCTTCAATAATACGGTCAAGCTTTTTTCTATATGATTCGGGGTCGTCTATCGATTCAAATTCGGCAGGAATATCATCACACAACGCAAGCGACTTTTCAAGCTTCTCTCTTTCCTGCAAGCGTTCGCTGCATTTTTGTTCCAGTTTTGTTATGCTGCCATGATCGGATAAATAACGTTTTATTTGTTCCTCAATCTTGATGATAAACCTATCAATGTCACTGCTGCAAATTGTTCTTATTTCACGTTCAATATCAGACTTCGAGCGAACAGGCGTCTTGATCTTCTCTGCCGCTGCTTTTACGCTTTCATAGCTCTCATTTCCAAGCTGTATTTGCAGTTTTGCCTTCATATTATCGATATTTTTGTCGATACCCAGCAAATCATTACGGAGTTTCTCAAGTTCTTCAACGCTTTTAACGGCATATTTATCGAGAACACTCATGAACACACTCTTATGTTCTTCGATCTCTGCCTTTATCACCGCAGCATTCACATTTGCCGGACTTAGCTGCATTTCCATCACGTTTGGTATAGTGATAATCACAGATTCATTCAAAACAGCCTTATTATCATGAATATCGATCAATTCACCGGTACGCACAGATCGAATATAGATATTGCTGCCGCCAAACATATCAATTACCGCTGTCAGATTCATTCCGCACAGCTTATTTTCAAGTTTTTCGATGCTGCGCTTCGCTGTTTTAGCCTGACGTATCTCAGATTCTGTCGGGCATATTTTCCCTTTGCGCTGCTCTTCAAGTTTTTCTATTTCGTCCGCAATCGCCTTTGCAGACTCGTATTTGTCAACAACGGCACGATCAGCTAACTCGTCGCGCATTTTTTTAGCCTTCGATAACAAATCCTCTTTTATAGGCCAATCCTCACGAACTTTCTTAAGCTCTTCAAGCTCCCGTTTCACTCTTTCGAGATCTTTTTTATCTCTGTTTCGTGAATTGAGCAGCTCATAATATTTTTCGAATTCTGCCCTTGCAGCTTCGGCTTTTTTTACTTCCGCTTCCGAATGTGCATACAACTCCGCTTTTTCATCGGC
>CADCOF010000152.1 GCA_902802975.1 uncultured Ruminococcus sp.
AGTCCATCACTCTCGACCGACTATTTTCGCACTGCAACAATTTATCATCGTTGTAATAAAGCACGACTTCACAAATAATTCGGAATGCTCTTTGCTCAACTCTTTTTCCGCAAGTGCAATCAGACCGTCCATTGTTTCTTCTGTACATTCACGGAATATAGGCGTTTCTTCCGCAAGGAGCTTTTCAACGCCCGAAAAGCCGCCTGTTCCTCTATCGTCAAGAAATGTTTCGCCATGCATACTCAGGTAATCAAAAAACTCATCGGGATTGTGGAAGAAAACGTCAGCTGCGTATTTATTGATCTCATTTTCAATGTCAGTGGAAGTATCACTATGTTCTTGTTTTTGTTCGTTTTCTTTTGTTATCTTCATATCTTGATGTTCGAGCTTCAAAGCGACCTTTGAAAATAACATCTCTGTTATTTTCTCAGAAAATGGAGAATACTTAAGCTCCGAACAAAGCAGCAGCACGTCACTTCGTGAGAAGCCTGTAATTTTCTCATCCACGCCGCCGTTCGATAAAAGCTCATCCATTTTCCTTTCGATTATTTGACGGAGCTGATCTTCCGAGATCGTTGTATCAACATCTGCGGAAACGAGAGAAGCCATATTATCAAGTGAAAATATCGGATACATTTTCGCTGTCTGCGGTTAAAAATTGCTTATCTTTGATTGATTTGTAATCAACATTGCCGGTGTAATTCAAAATTCTTCATCTCACTTTCTGTTTGGAAACTCAAATCCAACCTTTGAATAATCTTTCGGCAGATAAAGATATGCGTCAAAAGGCTTTCCTGCTTTGCTTGTAAAGCCTTTTATGAGATCAGACTTTCCTTTTTCGATAAGCTTTTTTGCTTGTGCTGCCGAAATGTTCTTTCCCGAAATAGTTTTCCACACCACAAAGCCACAGCCGCCCTTTCCGCTTTCACAGCTGTAAGACTTCGGAAATTCAACAACATTTTTTCCGCACTTGGGACAAACTGCGATCACCGTGCGTGATCTGTTTAATGCTGCGTTTTCAGACTTTGAAGAATAATCGGCAACGGTCTTTTTTACATATTCTTCAATATCATTCATAAAATCAGCAGCTGTTTCTCTGCCTTTTTCAATGGCTTGCAAACGTTTTTCCCAATCGGCAGTCAACTTCGGGGATTTCACCATTTCGGGCAGAACCGAGATCAGATTTGCGCCCTTTTCCGTTGCCGTGATCTGTTTCTTGTTACGCTCTATAAACTCTCGTTTCACAAGATTTTCGATTATACTTGCTCTTGTTGCAGGAGTTCTCAAGCCCTTCTTCTCAACGTCACTGTTTTCGTCATACTCGCCGTTTCCCGCTGTTTCCATAGCAGACAGCAGCGTATCCTCGGTGTACGGTTTCGGGGGAGATGTGAAATGTTCGGCAATGCTTGACTTAACATTATCAAACGTCTGACCTTGCTTTACCTCCGGCAAGGTTTTTTCTTTCTCGTCATCGTACTCAAAATCGTAATTATATGCGCACAAAAAGCTCCACAGAACAAAAGGATCAAAATCATAGCTGCCTGTATTCTCAAAATCAAATTCGGTCGGAGTGCCTCTGAATATTTCGGTGTGAGGTTTTCTGCATGATGAATCCATTTTTTAATCGATTTGTAACAGTTAATATTAAATTATATTTTTGTGCATAATTTACAAAAATATCTAAAATTTTTCTGTATTGCTATTTTGTAAAATATGTGGTACAATCAAATTGTTAATCGATAACTGAATTTAATATCTTACTTATTTTTCGGTTATATCATTATGTAATAGCCGTAGAGATTATTTAAGTAACACAGTTGGTTTGTGTTTGTAAAAAGCGCAAGTTACATCGACTGTGTTTTTATGATTTCTATAGATAAGTGATGCAAGAATTTAGTTATTGTTTGGCTCAAAACGGAGCTTTGTGTTTTTTGGCGCATGGCTTCGGCTGTGCGTCTTTTTTATTTTTATTTCTTTTTTAAGGAGGATGTTTATGAAAAAATTCGGAAGAAAAATTTTGGCTTGGCTGTTGTGTTTGACTATGACAGCGGGTATGGCTGCGCTGCCGGCAAACGCAGCCATTATCGGAGAAACCTATGATGCTGACAATGTCACCACATCGATCTCTGATAACGGCGATGGCTTGGTACAGGGCGTAGGTTCGTTCGGAAATCTTTTAGCCACCGAGATTAGCGGAGCTACCGGCGAAGAACAAGGAGAAAATAGTTATTTTGGGATAACAGATGTTGTTATCTCGGAAAATCGTGCTGTTGTTGAGTACTATTCGGCGATGGATTGCAGTATATTAGTCGGATTGTACGATGAAAATACAGATGAACTGTTGATTTCCCAAAAAACGACAGCATCTAAGGAATCAACAACAGTTGAGGTTCTGTTTGATGCCAATAAGATGCCCAAGTATTTTACGTTAAAAGCATTTATGATAGACTCAATTCATAACCCGCTGTGCGATAAATTTGAATCTTCTTTATATACTTCAGGAGTGCAAAAGGTAAAAAACAGTAAAACATCAGACTTTGACGAAAA
>CADCOF010000153.1 GCA_902802975.1 uncultured Ruminococcus sp.
ACTTTGCTTGATGCCTCCTACTTTGCTTGATGCCTCCTACTTTGCTTGATGCCTCCGGCGGCCAGCCTTTTTGAAAAAAGGCTGGGCGAAAAACTTTATGATGCGCTCTGCTGCGGCTGTGTTGTACCTCTCTCGCCTGCCGGCTCGATCGCAAGCAGTCATTTCGCACACGAACTTTTTGAGGCACAAGCTTTTTTGCCTGCGCCCAACTTATTTGCTGCAAACGCGGTGATGATTATCGTTAACAACAAAGCCCTACGGAATTGCTTGCGGGTACATACCCGCCGCGTGAGTTTTTTCTTTTTTCTGCATATAATTATAGTATATATTGCATATAATATAGTAAATATATTATGAGGGAGGAAATTCCATGAACGTAACTTCGGCTTGGGATAATTTCACTTTAAGCGGCAGCGTTGCCGATTATCTGACGTACAGTACGCTAAAAAACGGCGGTGATATGGATAATGAAAATTGTAACGGACGGGATTGTGATCAGGGAGCAGACCGTCAAGGAGTTCGACAAATCGATAACAGTTCTGACAAGAAGTAACGGTATTGTACATGCCTATGTGTCAAACGCAAAAAACATCAAGAATTCTAAGAGTACCGCCACAGGTCTTTTGACATATTCACAGTTCGTTTTTTATAAAAACAGAGAACGTTACGTGGCAGATGAAGCTGCTGCAAAAGAAGTCTTTATCGGTCTGCGCAGTGATATCAAAAAGCTTGCCCTTGCACAGTATCTTTGCGAACTGGCAGGGGCTGTTGTCCAAGAAGAGGAACCCAGTGAAGAACAGCTCCGTCTTGTGCTGAATTCTCTTTATGTTCTCAGCAAGAATATTAAGCCCGAACCGCTCGTCAAAGCTGCATTCGAGCTTCGTATGATGTCGCTGTGCGGCTTTATGCCCAACCTTGTGTGCTGCAGCGGGTGCGCTATTTATGAACATGAGGAAATGAGGTTTATACCAACCGACGGTGTTCTTATGTGCCCCGACTGTGCCGCCTCGTCAAAAAAAAGCGGCGTGCTGACAGGTCTCGGCGCAACTGCCGCCATGCGACACTGCGTGTATTCGGAGTTTGACAAGCTTTTCTCGTTCACCGTCTCCGATAACGCTATGAACGCATTCAAAAAAGCCGCAGAACAGTACGTTTTATCTTGCCTCGACAGACAATTTACTACACTTGAATTTTATAAAAGTATATCTTAAGGATAAATTATGAATAACGAAAATAATCTAAAACATTACCGTGCGCTTGAACTGGATAAAATACTAAAAAAAGCCTCAGACCTTACCGGCTGCGACGACGCTAAAAATATGATGCTCGCACTGACTCCCATTTCACAGCTCGATAAAGTCAACAGACTTTTGACGGAGACAAGCGACGCCCATTCACTCAGCGGTCGTTTCGGCTCCCCCTCATTCGGCGGGCTTGTCGATGTCAACGACACCCTCAAGCGCAGTAAAACCGGCGCGTCACTCTCAACAAGCGAGCTGCTTGAAGTTGCGCGAGTTCTCCACGTTATCCGCACGCTGAAAGACTGGCGAAAACGCTGCGCCGGAACAAAAACCGTACTCGATACGCGTTTTGACGCGCTCGTTCCGTCCAAATTTCTTGAGGATAAAATTAACGGAGCAATTCTCTCGGAGGACGAAATCGCAGACAACGCCTCTGTAGAGCTTGCGGCAATTCGCAGAAAAATTCGCCTGACTTCATCGAAAGCCCGCGATATTCTCGATAAAATGATACGCTCCAGCGTCGTGCAGAAATATCTTCAGGAAAGCATCGTCACAATGCGAAACGGCAGATTCGTTGTGCCTGTAAAAGCGGAGTGCCGCGGCAACGTCCCCGGTCTTGTCCACGATACGAGCGGCAGCGGACAAACTATTTTTGTCGAACCAATGGCAGTTGTGGAAGCCAATAACGAAATAAAAGTCCTTGAGTCAAAGGAGCTTGACGAAATAGCGCGCATTTTGTGGAAACTCAGCGCAGAAGTGTCCGATCACGCAAGCTTGATCATGAGCAGTTATAATGCCGCTGTGGAGTTAAACGTAATATTCGCAAAAGCGGAGCTGGCGTACAAGATGAAAGCATCTTTGCCCGTCATGAACGATAAGGGAATTATTGATCTGAAAAAAGCGCGTCACCCGCTGATCGACCCCGAAAAAGTCGTCGCGTCCGACATTATGCTCGGCGAAAATTTCGACACGCTGATTATCACAGGTCCCAACACGGGCGGCAAAACCGTCTCGATTAAACTGATAGGTCTGCTTACTCTTATGGCTGAATGCGGATTTATGATTCCTGCGAGCGACAACAGCCGCCTGAGCGTTTTTGACAGCGTGTTTGCGGATATCGGCGACGAACAAAGCATTGAGCAGTCTCTTTCCACATTTTCCGCACACATGACGAATACGGTAGATATATTGTCAAAATGCACCGGAAAAAGCCTTGTTCTTCTCGACGAGCTTGGCGCGGGCACCGACCCTGTCGAGGGTGCAGCCCTCGCTGCTGCGATTCTGGAGGAGTTTCGCAAACGCGGCGCGCGCATTGCGTGTACAACTCATTATGCCGAACTGAAATCATACGCACTGCGAACCAACGGCGTGGAAAACGGCAGCTGCGAGTTTGACGTGGCGACGCTGCGGCCTACATATAAATTGCTGATCGGCGTTCCGGGACGTTCAAACGCCTTTGCGATATCTCTGCGCCTGGGGCTTAGCGAAACGCTCGTGGCGCGGGCAAAGGAGCTTGTGTCGAGTGAAAGCAGAGAATTCGAAAACGTAGTCTCCGCGCTCGAAACGCAGCGTCAGGAGCTGCTGAAAAAGGAGCAGGCCGCCGAAAATGCGCAGCGAAAAGCAATCAAGGCGCAAAGGCGCGCGCAGCAGGAGCTGGAGGAGGTTCGCAAGCAGGCGCAGCAGGAGATCGACAACGCGAGAATGCAGGCACAAGACCTCATGACGAAAACGCGGGCGCAGGCACTGAGCCTTATTGAGGAAATCGAGAACACGCGCAAAAAAGCCGAAAGCGAAGAAGTAGACAAGTCCGCGCTGAAAAGCAAAATCAAGGCTTTGGAGAAAACCGCCGACCCTGTGTCGAGCAAAACGAACGACGGCTACAAGCTGCCGCGGTCACTCAAAGTTGGCGACGAGGTTCTTATTGTAGACATAGATAAGACGGCGAGCGTGCTTCAATTGCCCGACAAATCGGGCAAAGTGTTGGTTCAAGCGGGAATCATGCAGATGAGAGTCGATTTGTCCAACTTAAAACTGATGGAGCAAAAAAAGCGTACCGCACAAAGCTACATGAAATCGGGCGGGCGAACTGTCAACAGAAGTAATTACGACGTAAAGGCGATCACAGAAGTTGACCTGCGCGGTTTGACGGCAGACGAGGCAATTATGCAGCTTGAATTGGCAATAGATTCGGCTGTGATGAGCAATATAAATCAGATGACAATCATACACGGAAAAGGAACGGGCGTACTTCGCGCGGAGGTGCAGCGTTTTTTGAAAACGTGTAAATCGGTAAAATCATTCAGGCTTGGCGTGTACGGCGAAGGTGAATCAGGCGTGACAATTGCCGAGCTGAAATAAATATTGGGGGTATGAAATATTAGCAGGCGTAAAAAATTTAAAATGATAACACGAATAGCAGCAGCACTTTTCGTTTTGTTTGGTCTTGTGGCTTTCGGGCTGGCAAGCGCAGACGTGTACAGCGATGTTTTCACCGCGGAGCCGGATGACGGGCTGCCGACAGAGTTTGTTTCTGCTATTATTGCGTCAAATCATTATTTTCTTTCGGAAGATAAACTGAATTCATATATGGCATACAGAACAGATCAGGCAGAAAAAAGCAACAGCAGTGCCGATGTAATCGTAACTGACGTATATATAGATTTTAACGGAGAAACGCCGACGAAAATATATGCCGCAGTAAAATTCAAAGGCAGACGATTTGTTGTTGCCGCCGACAGCGATATCAGCACAGACAGCACAAATATTTACATGAAGCTGTCAAATGTGACCATAGGCAAGCTGCCTGTTCCAAATGGCATGATCAATAATATTCTGAAAATTGCCGAATCAATTCCGGGCGCAACGGTATCGGACAACACAATTACTATGTCCAAGCATTTATCGATTGGCGCAGGTGAAAGTTTTGAGCTTGTATCTATAGATATTATTGAATTGTCTGTAACGGATACGGGGCTGGATATAACCACAGAACCAATAGTTCAGAATTCCTTGACCGACGCAGCGGGTTCACTGATGGACAAATTCGGTGAATTAGGAGACATATTCGGAGACGAACTTGGAGACGTATTGGGAGACATATTCAATATTACAAAATGAGCGAGAATATAAATACATTATTTGAACAATTAAGCACATACACATCTACCCCGGCATATCCTTTTCATATGCCGGGGCATAAGCGTTTATTCGGCGTTGACGAGATGCCGTACAAAATCGACATTACGGAGATAGACAACTTCGACAATCTCCACGCGCCCTGCGGTATAATCAAGCGTATCGAGAATAAGCTTGCCGCGGCTTTTGACAGTGATCATGCGTTTATGCTTGTCAACGGCAGCACAGGCGGAATTCTGTCTGCCATATCGGCTGTATCGGATATTGGCGACGACATAATTATCGCGCGCAACTGCCATAAATCGGTGTATAATGCCGCTATGATTCGCAGACTGAACGCGGAATATATTTATCCCGAAACGGACGAAAACGGAATTTGTCAAAGCATAAAACCCGAAGACGTTAGCGCGGCTATTGAAAAAGCCCCCCATGCTAAGTCGGTAGTTCTGACGTCGCCGACATATGAGGGCGTTGTGAGCGATATCGAAAGTATCGCCAAAATATGTCATGAGCATAATATCCCGCTGGTGACAGACAGTGCGCACGGCGCGCACATGAAATTTTGCGCGTTCGGTCAAAAGGGCGAGTCGATATCTGGCGGTGCAGATATAGTAATAAAAAGCCTGCACAAAACACTGCCCGCGCTGACGCAGACGGCGGCGGCTTTTTTGAACAGCGATCTTATAAGTGAGGAGACGTTTCGAAACTACCTGGAAATATATCAGACAAGCAGCCCGTCATATCCCTTAATGGCGTCAATTGAGCTGTGTATTGATCACATAACGGCGCATAAAGACGAATTTAAGCTGTACGAACAGCGACTTCACGATTTTTACGAAAAAATGAGTGACTTAAAGCATTTACAATTACTCAGCAACAACAATTATATGTATTCGCGTGATATAGGTAAGATTATAATAACAACATTCAAAGCCAATATCACAGGCTATGAGCTGATGAAAAAGCTGCGTGACGAATACCAACTGGAGCTTGAAATGTCAATGCCGACATACTCGCTTGCGATGACGAGCATATGTGACAGCGTTGAGGGATTCGAACGATTGGCGCAGGCACTGAAAGAGATCGACAGCACGCTTAAATACGAAAAAAAAGAGCCCTTTCCCCCACTTCCGCGCCCAAGAAAGGCTGATCCGGAAAAAGGAGAAAAGGGCGAAACGCGCAGCATATACATATATCCTCCGGGAATACCGATAGTTGCAGCCAGCGAGGTATGTGGTGAGAATGAGCTGCGATACTTGAAAAAATGGCAACCGCAATCCCACCGGCTTTAGACGCAATGTCATCAACTTAAGGTTAGACAGAGAGCATCACAAAGTTTTTCGCCAAGCCTTTTTTCAAAAAGGCTTGCCGCCGGAGGCA
>CADCOF010000154.1 GCA_902802975.1 uncultured Ruminococcus sp.
TCACCTGCGCCATACATAATGTTGGACGCGGGAATAGCGTTGCGTTACAAATAAACTATGTGCGCGAACCGGGGGCGGCAGCATGCCGCGCCTATCTGGTTTGACCGTTTCCTCTGATGATGAACTTCATAGAGGTGAGTTCGTTGAGTCCCATCGGACCTCTTGCGTGCAGCTTCTGAGTTGCAATGCCTATCTCTGCGCCAAGACCAAATTCGCCGCCGTCCGTAAATCTCGTGGACGCGTTAACGTATACGGCAGCCGAATCAACTTCATCTGTGAACTTCTGTGCAGCCGCGTAACTCTCGGTAATGATCGACTCACTGTGACCTGTGCTGTATTTTGCAATATGAGCGATAGCCTCTTCGATGCTGTCTACAACCTTTACCGCAAGAATATAGTCGCCGTATTCGGTGTACCAGTCGTCTTCCGTGGCTTTTTCTACACCGTCGAGTATTGCAGCGGCGCGTTCATCACATCTGAGCGTTACATCTTTTTCGTCAAGCTTTGCCTTTATCATGGGAAGAGCTGCCTCTGCTATGTCCTTGTGTACAAGAATAGTTTCTATCGCGTTGCATACCGACGGGCGAGATGTTTTCGCGTTGTTGATAATTTCAACAGCCATTTGTATATCTGCACTCTTGTCAACATAAACGTGGCAGTTGCCTGCGCCTGTCTCGATAACGGGAACCTTCGAGTTTTCCACAACAGCTTTGATCAGACCTGCGCCGCCTCGCGGAATCAGCACGTCAACGTACTTAGTCAGCTGCATAAGCTCCACGCTCGACTCTCTGCGCGTATCCTCAACAAGCGATACGCAGTCTGCGGGCAAACCGGCTTTCTCTATAGCTGCGCGCATGATGTTAGCAACGCATTTGTTTGAATTTATAGCTTCCTTGCCGCCGCGGAGGATAACAGCGTTACCCGATTTAAGGCATAAAGCCGCTGCATCACTGGTTACATTCGGGCGCGCCTCGTAGATTATCGCAATAACGCCAAGCGGTACTTTTACTTTTTCGATTTTTAATCCGTTCGGGCGAACCGAGCCTTCGATAACGCGTCCTACCGGATCGGGGAGAGCCGCTACTTGACGAACGCCGTCCGCCATACCCTCTATTCTTGCTTTTGTGAGCTTGAGTCTGTCGATAAGAGCGGCGCGTGTGCCGTTTTCACGAGCTGCGGCGAGATCGATTTCGTTTGCGGCGATTATTTCATCGCAGTTTTCGATCAGTGCGTCGGCAACGCTCAAAAGAGCCTTGTTTTTGAGTTCGCCCGCGGTAAGAAGTACACGGGCAGCAGCTTTGGCATTTGCGCCAAGTTTTTCTAATTCTGTCATATTGATCACCTTTTCTATATGTGTATTGAATGTATATTTATAAAATATTACTTAGATGCTTTAAATAAAGTGCCTATCTGGCGACCTTCCAAAAGATCGTAGAGTCTTTTCGGGTTTTCACCGTTCATTACACAAACATCGATACCGGCGGCGGTTGCTATCTCTGCAGCAATTATCTTTGTGCGCATTCCGCCGGTGCCGCGGCTGGAGCCTGTTCCGCCTGCCATTGTGCGTATTTCGTCCGTTATCTCCTCAACGACGTCTATCTTTTCGGCGTCGTCGTTTTCCCTCGGATTTGAGGTGTACAGTCCATCGATATCGGTAAGGATAATAAGCAGATCGGCGTTTACTATCTCGGCAACAGTTGCGGAAAGTCGGTCGTTGTCGCCGAAATTCTCGCCGTCAAGTTCATCAATGGCAACAGTGTCATTTTCGTTGACAATGGGGATAATATCCATATCAAGAAGTGTATCGATAGTATTGATAACGTTTTGTTTTTTATGGTCTGTATCGACTGCAAATTTTGTCAGCAGTATTTGCGCAACGTTATGGTTATACTCACCGAAGAATTTATCATAAATAAACATTAGCTCGCATTGACCCACAGCAGCAACAGCTTGTTTGTCTTTGTTTTCTTTCGGACGCGATTTTAGTCCGAGTTTTCCCACGCCGACTCCTATCGCACCGGAGCTTACAAGAATTATCTCTTTGCCCGAATTCGCCAAATTGCACAGCACTTTTACGAGAGTTTCCACTCTGCGCAGATTGAGTCTGCCGCCTTTAAATGTCAGCGTTGACGTGCCGACTTTTACGACAATGCGTTTTGCGTTTTCAATGTCCATTATGTACGTCCTCTTTTCTTTCCTTTTCCTTATAATCTTTCAATCTCTTTTTCTCGTTATACCAATTTATCGCACAGCGCGATAAATTCACTCACCTGATCAAATATTTTCTTGCAGCCGCCTTTTTCGTTGCTCTCTATATTCAGCGGCATGATAGGGTCATGTACACTAAGACGAAGTAAAAACCACCCGTCACCATGTTCCTTGTCAAGCGATACTCTCACGCCCTCTCTGCTGTCGTCCGCAAGCGTCCAGCCCTCTTTCGTGAGCGCGTATTCATTCAGCTTGGCGATCACACTTTCTCCGTATGTTCTGAAATCATGCTCGGTTATCTTGTAGCGAACTTCACGCTCTTCCAATGCTTCTTTCAGATTTCGGGTGAGGTCTTCCAGTGTTTTGCCTTCTTTGCGCAGCAAGGCTGCCTTTATTATGATCTTTGTACACAGATACGCTCCGTCATCGAGAAAATAGTTCTCTCTCATAGCGGCGTGCCCCGATGTTTCAATTGCGAGCGGGCAGTCAATGCCCTCGTTATTCAGGCGAATAGCTTCATTGATAACGTTCTTGTATCCTCTTTTAAATCTGTGATGTCTGCCGTGCAGCGTTTTTTCGATAAATTCCTTCAAACCGTCGGACGTTATCGAGTCCGTAACAATTGTGCCGCCTTCGCAGTTTTCAAGTGCGATTGCAGCGGCAACCGCAACAAGTCGATTGCGGTTTATTTCGTTTCCGAAAGCGTCAACTGCGCCGCCTCTGTCAACGTCGGTATCAAAAATTACGCCCAGATCGCTTCCGCTTTCTTTTACGGCTTCGCAGATCGATTTCATAGCGTCGGCATTTTCCGGATTGGGCACATGGTTGGGGAACATTCCGTCAGGAGCGAGATATCGGCTGCCCGATGTATCTGCGCCAAGCGGTGCAAGGACTTTCTTCGCGTAAAAACCGCCCGCGCCGTTGCCTGCGTCAACTGCAATCTTAAAGCCCTTGAGCGGGTGATCGTAATCCTCGGCGTTTACGCCCTCTTTGATCATATTTCGAAGTCGCTCTGAGTACTGTTTCATGTAATCAGTAAGAACAATTTCGCCTTTGAGGGTGTTGGGCTGATCGTTGCCGTTACCGCTGATCTCCTGAGATATTTCGAGCAGCTTTGTTATATCGCTGCTTTCAAGACCGCCCTCGGGAGTGAAAAATTTAAGACCATTACGATTAAACGGGTGGTGGCTTGCGGTGATCATGACTGCACCGCTGCATTTGAGATCAACTGTTGTCATAAACATAGACGGGGTAGAGGCAAGGCCGCAGTCCAGAACTTTTACGCCGCAGCCGGAAAGAGCACGAATGACAACGCCGGCTATCGCGGGACCCGATATGCGGGAATCACGCCCTACAGATACGGTAAGCGCGTCAGGAGATGTGTTGGTTTTATCGGCAAGCCAACGCACGAACGCTTTGGTTATTGTTTCACAGATATCCAGCGTGAGATTGACTTCTTCACCTTCCACGCCCTCGACAGCGCAGCCTCTTATATCGGTACCGCTTTTAAGACAGCTCCATTTTTCTTCAAGAACAACTGACATATTAATACGCTCCTTAAGTATGTTGTATTTCGGAACAGCCGAGAATATATCGACAATACTATTATACATTATTATTTGTCAGTTGTCGAGAGTTTTTTCAAATACATGCAACTATTCGGTGAGAACGGAATTGTCAGCGGCGTGCCGCCGCTCCCAAATACGCGATTTAATTTTTCGTGTGAGTAGTTTCAGTGCGCGCGTGCCCCGGCTTGCCCGGTAAGCCTTCTCTATTGTGTCGGGCGGCATACTGCCGGCGGCGTGCCGCCGCTCCCGGTTCGCGCACATAGTTCGTGTGCGTATTGCCCGCGGGTGCAACCCGCCGCCGCATGGCGACCACACTCATGTTGTAATTTCAACCGTTCATGTAAAAGTTTGTGATTCATACTTGAAATCATAAAATTATTATGATATAATTGGGTAGTTGCAGCAAGCGACATTATTTGTTAAATACTCATTATCGGAAAAAAGTGAAAGGACTGATCAAGGAATGTCGGGACATTCTAAATGGAGTACCATAAAAAACAAAAAAGCCAAAAATGACGGCGCGCGAGCTAAAATATTCACAAAGATAGGCAGAGAGCTTATTGTAGCGATCAAAGAAGGCGGCAGTGCCGACCCCAACGTTAATTCGCGCCTGAAGGATACAATAGCAAAAGCAAAAGCCAACAATGTTCCAAATGACAACATTGAGCGTATCATCAAAAAAGCGGCAAGCAGCAATGACGCGTCAAAATATGAAGCTATTACATACGAAGGATATGGTCCCGGCGGAATTGCCGTTATTGTTGAAGCACTGACCGATAATCGAAACAGAACCGCAGGAGATGTTCGTCACGCTTTCGATAAGTTCGGAGGAAACCTTGGAACACAGGGCTGCGTTTCGTTTATGTTTGAGAAGAAGGGCGTTCTTATCACTGAGAGCGAGGATCTTGATGAAGAAAAAGTTATGGAAGACGCACTCGAAAGCGGTGCCTCCGACTTCAAAGCCGAAGACGATGTATTTGAGATTTATACGGAACCCGAGGATTTCAGTGCCGTAAACGATGCGCTTACCGAGCTTGGATACAAATTTATCGAAGCTGAAATCGAGATGGTTCCCTCTAATTACACAAAACTTGAAGACAGCGAGCAAGAAGAAAAAATGCAGAAGCTCCTCGATTTCCTTGAGGATAACGACGATGTGCAGAACGTTTGGCACAACTGGGATTTTGTAGCCCCTGATGACGACAACTAAGCAATTGAGCGGTCGAAGGCAGTTCGGCAGGTGTGCGCATGCCCGCAGTTCACGCTCAGACTTTGTGTAAATAAAAATGTTCTACCTGAGTGGTTGGAATTTCGATACAATAATTGTAACTATTCAGAATACAAAAGTTTTCTATCGAACGAATTTCATTTCTCTATTTTAGTTTAAA
>CADCOF010000155.1 GCA_902802975.1 uncultured Ruminococcus sp.
AGCTAATAGCTTTGAGCTATACAACAACTACTCTATCCGAACTAATTCTCAATATTTAATAGGAATTTTTTTATGACGTTTACTATAGATGTCAGGAACGCACATAAAATAAAAGCCTGTTACGGAAAATATTGTTTGCACATAGTTTGTGTGCAAAATGGGTGCGGCAGCATGCCGAAGGGAGCGTGTTATGGCACAGACTAGTATAAATATTTGCATGGATGAAGATTTAAAGCGTAAATTTGACAAGTTTTGCAATGAGGTATGTGAGCATGACAACGGCATTCTGCATTTTTGCAAAGACAGTAGTCAGACAGCAAAGAATACCTTTTGAGATATCAACAGACAAGGATCCTTTTTTAGTCCTGAGAATACCGAAAGGCTGAAAAAGTCAATCGCAAAGATGGAAGAAACCGGCGGTACGATTCATGAGGTAAAATACGATGATTAAAGCATGGTCTGATGATGCTTGGGAAGATTTTGAGTATTGGACAAAGCAGGAAAAAAACGCTTAAGCGAATACTTCAGCTATTAAAGGATATTGACCGCAATGGTTATGACGGCATAGGCAAGCCGGAGCCATTAAAGGGTGATTTATCCGGTTATTGGAGCAGGAGAATCGATGACTGTAACCGTATTGTCTACAAAATTGAAAAAATGGCAACCGCAATCCCACCGGCTTTAGACGGTTGGTTAAGGTTGACAAAACGAAAGTTTTGTTTTATAATAGCGGCAGTAGGGATGGTGCAGCCCGATTTTACGCCTGTGGAGTTAGTAGGTTACGAGGACGATGAAGCAGGAAACCCATTGGCTTTAGACAATGGGTAGTTCACATTATAGAGATACATAATAAGAAAATGCAGCGGCAGCTTTGAATTACCCAAGGCTGCCGCTATTTTAAGTGTGAAGTTTTGAGAGTGGAGTGTGGAGTTGGTTAACTAACCACTACTAAACGAGTTATCTTACAATGTCACCGTAAAACTGATTACACCATTGTTCCAGCTGACATTAAGCTTACCTTTGTGAAGTTTCACTATGGATTGAGCCATCGAAAGCCCTATGCCGTATCCCATCTTTTCGCTGCTGTGGGACGTGTCGCCTCGATAGAATCTATCAAAGAATCTCGAAAAATCTGCGTTTTTGCCCTCGGCAAAATCATTTGAAACTATGTATTGTACATTCTTTTTGCGTTGGTGCAGCTCAATTTTTATAACGCCCTTTTCATCGCAGTATTTTACGGCGTTATCTATGAGTATCGAGAATAATTCGGATAATCTTTTGCTGTCACATGTTATTGTAATATTTTCGTCGATCTCGGTTTCTATGCGTTTAAATTCCTTTTCGGCAACGGGACGGAAACTGTCCGCAAGCTCCTTTACTGTTTTTGAAACGTCCAGTGTATCGGTCAGTTTCTCGTTTTCCGTCATGTACTCTTCGGTTCTCGCCATTGTGATCAAGTCGTTCACAAGTCCCGTCAGCCGTTTCACCTGGTTGATTGTGCTTTCCGTCCACTCGTTGCGCCCTTCGATCAGTTCAAGAACTTCCATATTCGCAGAGATTATCGTAAGCGGCGTTTTTAACTCGTGTCCGGCATTCGTGATAAACCGTTTTTGCTTTTCATGGTTATCGATATACGGCTGTATAGCGCGCTTTGAATATGCGGTAATTATAAGAAAGAATATGAGAAAACTTACAGCACCGATGATCAGCGATGAAATACGCAGAGAACGCATATCGAGAATGCGGCGGGAACAATCGAGGAAAACAATAATATAACCGCCGTCCTCGGGTATTTCTGAAATATCATCGCTTATCCCGCGGTAAAAAGTCTCGCTCAGCAGCTTTTCACGCAGTTGAAATTGATCAAGCTCTTTTCGTCTGTATGCAAAATCACTTTCGGGACTGAGTACAATGCCGCGTTCACGCGGGTCGTTGAAGATTCTCATAAAAACGGACATAGCCTCTTCCGATGTAATTTTGCTCATCAGGTTGTCAATGTCGTCATCGTCAACAGACGCTATATGATCAAAATTGCTGCTTAGTATATTTCCGGATAAATCTGTTATCAATGAAAAATATCTGGTTTCGTACTGCAATTCGTTATAAACATAAAAATCTGTAACCGTTTCTTTTCGCAGGTCGATATGAGGCATTCTGCCGCTGTTTTCCAAAATAAAATCGGTAATGGAGTATATTTCGTTGTAATTCGAAACGGTATTAACGGCATACAGCGACAGCAGCACAAGCGACAAAACGATCAGCACGGCACCCGAAGCGATAGCAATAAAAGTCCGGCGCAGTCGGTTCATAAAATCCTCCTACGCCATTGTTAATGTATAGCTGCCGTTTTTCTCGCCGTTAATCACGATATCTGCGTTGATAGACTGCAGCTTACTTCTGAGGAAGCTGATATACATCCACACAACTTCTTTATCTGCGGCGAGGTCGTTTTTCCATACATGTTCAAAAATGCGCTCCGTTGAAAGCTCTTTATTCTCGTTTATCATAAAGAATTCGAGAAGTTTTGCCTCTTTAAGTGCAAGGCTGATGGAGTTTTCGCTTGTTACTTCCTGTTTTTCGATATCGAGAGTAACGGAACCCACCTTCAGATGTTTTGGTGCATAGCTGTCAACGCGGCGCGTCATGGATTTCACTCTTGCCACAAGCTCTTTCATAGCAAATGGTTTTGTGAGATAATCGTCCGCGCCGGCGTCAAGACCGGTTACTCGATCGTCAATTTCCGACTTTGCGGTCAATAGCAAAACGGGAGTAAAGTCGCCGTTTTCGCGGATATGGTGAAGAGCCTCTATGCCGTCCATTCGCGGCATCATTATATCCATAACGATTGCGTCGTAATCGTTTTTTTCCAAAAGTTCAAGAGCCTCAACGCCGTCGAAAGCAGTGTCTACGCTGTAGCCCGAATGGGTCAGCACTGCGGTGAGTGCGCGGGAAAGGTCTTTTTCATCTTCTGTAAGTAATAATTTCATGTAATCACTCTTTTCAATACTATTTTACTTTTTGGGGTACATGCTCGCTACTGCTGCAATATCAAATTCCGAATTGTCTGCATAGACACGTCGCACGCTGCCAATTCATCTGCACAGCGTTTCAGCTCCGATACGATAAGCTCCGAATTTGCAATGTGTCTTTTATATTTCATTTGATGTTCAAGTGCTGCCCATGAGTCCATGGCGATTGTCCGCAGTTGTATTTCTGCGTAGTATTCACCGGGCGTTCTGCCCATAACATCGGGAAAGGGCGTTTTCACCTTAATGATCATGTGGTAACTGCGGTAGCCGTTCGGTTTTGCGTGCTTTATGTAGTCCTTCTCCAGCACGACCTCAATATCGTCGAACGAATGTAAAAGACGGACATTCTCGTACACATCGTCTATAAACGAGCAGATTATCCGGATACCGATACTGTCGGTAAGCTCATTCAGCGCGCTTTGCGGTGTTTGCGGAAGCCCTCGTCTGTCGCATTTTTCTCGCATACTGTCTTCACTCTTCACACGGGCGATAAGATGCTCATGCAGCTTAATGCCGCTGCGGGCGTACTCCTCATCGGAAAACGACACGATTCTATCCACAACGCTGTCCAAAATGGTTTGAAGATTATCGCGATACTCGCCGTATATACGTGAACTGTTTGTATTCTCTTCCAAGTTATTTCACCTCTTACACATTTTTTCAATAACTTCCGAATCAATTGTAACATTTATTACATTCTTGGTCAAGTAGAATGATATAAGCGATTGGTTAACAATGTGTTAAATTTATAGCTCAAAGCTTAAAGCTCAAAGCTTAAAGCTCAAAGCTTAAA
>CADCOF010000156.1 GCA_902802975.1 uncultured Ruminococcus sp.
CGGTTGGGAACCGTCCCCGACGGCTGCGAAAGCAGACGTGACGGAGGGGTTATATTTCGGAAATTTTTTGTTTTGGCACAGTCTGAAATTAGAATTTTGCCCACTTCTACTTGACACATACCGAATTGAATTAATCCTTGACTTTTAGCTTACAATATTATATAATTGAAAGTGAATTGGTGCATATACAAAACGTGATGTGCCTGGTATATGTGAAACTGCAATGGAGGTCTTAGGATCATGTATAAAAATTATGTCTTTGATCTATATGGAACGCTTGCCGATATCCGTACAGATGAGTATACCCCCGAGTTGTGGAACGCTATGGCTAAAAGATATTCGTCATTTGGTGCAAAATATGAAGCTGATGAGCTTAAAAAACGTTATTTCGAATTGGTAGATGTTGAGACAGATGCGGTAAAATGCGAACACCCCGATTATGATCATGTTGATATTAAGGTAGAAAAGGTATTTGAGGCTCTTTTCCTTGAAAAAGGTATGGCTGTATCCGAAAAGATAGTTCTTGATACCGCTGCATATTTCCGCGTAACATCGCGTTTTTACGTTAGACTTTATCCCGGAGTAGATCAGCTGCTGGTCGATCTTAGAAAGCACAGCGGCGTTTATCTTTTGACAAACGCGCAGCGTGTGTTTACTTGGGACGAGATTCTTCTCCTCGGTCTCGATAAACGCTTTGACGGCATTATTATCTCATCGGATGTGGAGTGCTGCAAGCCCGACAAGCATTTTTTCCAAATGATACTTGATCGCTATAACCTCGATCCAAAAGAAACAATTATGGTTGGCAACGACCCCAACACCGATATCAGAGGCGGTATAAATGCCGGACTCGATACGCTTTACATACACACAAATATTTCACCGGAAATTGATTACAACACGGGCTGCACATATTTTATACCTGATGGGAATACTCTTAAAATGAGGGATTATCTCCTATGACACAAGCCCAGTTTATGTATGAATTGATGACTGCTGTGCATCATTTATCAGACGAAGCGCAGTACATTATCATGCAGGACTATAATGAATTTTTCTTTAACAAAAAGGAAGAAGGACTTTCAGAGGATGAGATCATTTCTATTCTTCCTTCGCCCAAAACAATAGCTGCCGAGTATAAAGACGGCGGCATGCCCCTGCCTGTAGATGGAATGAAAATGACAGAACGTGCTCAGCCGCCGTCAAAGCCGACTGCACTGAGTACTTTTCTATTTATATTGCTTATTCCGCTGTGTGCTGTGTATGAACTGCTTATGTTAATTGGCAGCATTATATGTGTGGTGCTGCTTTTTGCTTTATGCGTCGCGTTTGCGCTCGTCAGCGTTGGCTGTTTCAGCATTTGTTCGCTTAGTGCGGGGTTTGTTGTTTTGGGCATAGGCGCGCTTATTGTCACAACAGCCGGGGTTCTTCTCAGCGCGGGTATGTTTAAGGCACTTTGGGCGGGTTTTTTATGGTTTCCGAAATATATAAACCGTGTGCGTCTGAATAAAACAAAGCATCGTGCGGGAGGTAAGCGGAAGTGAAAAAGCTATTTAAGTTTTCTGCAATTCTGCTTGCTGTCGGCATTATTATTATATTAATAGGATTTTTTATCATAAGGCATAATGACGTATCTTCGGCGAGTGTGTATTCTGCGATAGAGGAAAATCTGAAACTCAGTGAGGATGATTACGAATACACCGAACCGCAGCGAACCGATTTGACGTCAGTTCGAAACAGATCGAATTCCAAGACTGCCGAATGCGGGCTGAATGAGTTCAGCGGACTGGAGCTGTACGGCGAAAAGTGCAGCATACAGTTTTTTACTTCGAACGGCGAAAAAATGACGGTGGCACTCACGAGCGGCACGCTTGTTACAGCCTCGTCAAACGGTAAGTTTTATATTCAAGCCGTAGGTTCGGGCAGTGACAGCAAACTCACTGTCGGAGTACCCGATATGTACAAGGGCGGCGTCGATTTGCAGATGATCGAATGTATTGCAGATATCGGATTTTTGGACAGCTCGATGGATATGTCGCTTAATGTCAAGGACAGCACAATTTCTGCGGCAAGTCTTTCGGCTGACAATGTTTCAATCGTATCAAACGGGTCTGCCGTAAAAGCGGAGATTCTTTCTGCAGTTGACACGATAGATACAATGCTGATTTCATCTGATCTGAAAGTAAACGGCACATACGCAAAGACGCAGTCGATGATTACCGATCACGCAAAAGCCAGACTGAATAATATGGAAGGACGCTGGACGCTGAAATCAAATATGTCCACAATTGAAGCGTCATTTCAGAAGATGAGCAGCGGAATGTCAATAGATTTAAACGCCGGGAGTGCGCTTATTTGCCTTCCGAAAAATTGTGTGCCCGATATCGATCACAGCGAAAAATACGGCGTGTTAAAAAATAAGCTTTCACGGCGGCGTAGTGCAGAATCGGAAGAGGCAGTAAGAAGTTTGATAGACTGTAACATCAGATATGGTGTAGTGACGTTGTACAATAGTGTGGAGTAATAATTAGTTTGGAGTTTTGAGAGTTGAGAAGAATTCCGAATTAACAAAACAGCTCCGCTCTCCACACTGATCTATAATGTTTTTAAATAATTATAATTATAAAAGATGAAAAGGCGGTTAACAGCTATGAATATTGTTGTTTTGGCAGGCGGTCTCAGCACCGAACGCGATGTATCAATCACATCAGGTTCCATGGTAGCGAAGGCACTGCGCCAAAAAGGGCATAATGTTGTTCTTCTTGACGTATTTATGGGCTATGAACAAGACGAGTGCGATGTTAAAGCACTTTTTGAAAACGGCTATGATTTTACAAAGGACAGCAAAGTATCGGAGAATGTTCCCGATCTTGAACAGGTCAGGAATATGCGCCGCGTAAAATCGGACAGCTATTTCGGCGAACACGTTGAGGAAATATGCCGATTCGCCGATATTGTATTTTTGGCACTTCACGGCGGCGACGGCGAGAACGGCAGACTTCAGGCTGCGCTTGACCTCATGGGCATAAAATACACCGGCAGCGGTTACCTTGCAAGCGCAAATGCAATGAACAAGGGCGTTACAAAGAGTATTTTTCTTGATCACAAAGTCGGCACGCCGTTTGGCAAGTGCTTCAGGCAAAAGGATAATCTCGACGATTTCGACATTTTCCCATGCGTTGTAAAACCATGCTCGGGCGGCAGCAGCGTCGGCGTGTCTATTGTTGAGGACAAAAAGGATTTTGTCAAGGCTATGGACGAGGCGTTCAAGTACGAGACTGAAGTTCTTGTGGAGCAGTACATCAAGGGCAGAGAATTTTCGGTTGGCGTTATTGACGGAAAGGCACTCCCGATAATCGAGATTATTCCGAAGAGCGGTTTCTATGATTATGTCAACAAGTATCAGAGCGGCAGAACGCTTGAGATATGTCCTGCGGAGTTAGATGAGGAGACAACGCGCAGAATGCAGAAAGAAGCCGAAAAGGCGTATGACGCGCTGGGGCTTGAGGCATACGGCAGGATAGATTTTTTGCTTGACAAAGACGGCGCGCTTTTCGCGCTTGAGGCGAATACACTCCCGGGAATGACGAGTGCGAGCCTTATTCCGCAGGAGGCGCGTGCAAACGGCATCGAGTATCCCGATCTGTGCGAGATGATCGTTGACGTGTCGATGAAAAAATATTTATGATATAAAATGATAAAACCCGATTGAGGTGAAAAGACTTGATGAGAGTGCTGATATTATCCGCAAAAACCGGCGGCGGTCATATGCGTGCCGCCCAGGCACTTGAAGAAGTGATAAAAAATCAGGATCCCGGCAACGAGGTTCTTACAATAGACGGATTGGAATACGTAAATCACTATTTCAATAAGGCTGTGGTAGAGGGCTACAAATTTTCCGCTATGAAGCTGCCGAAGATGTACGGCATACTTTACCACGCGTCGAACAATGACAGCGGAACATACAAGCTTGTTCAGCGGACTAACTCACATTTTGCGAAAAAGTTTATTCCGCTGCTTACCGAATTTCGTCCGGACGTTATTGTGTCGACGCACCCGTTCATGTCTATCATGTGCTCCAGACTCAGAGAGAAGGGCGTTACGAACATACCTCTTATCTCAATAATTACGGATTTTGCGCCGCACGCGGCATATATAAATCCATGCGTCAGCGAGTACATCGTGTCGAGCGCGCAAATGGTTGACGCGCTTGAGGAACTGGGTGTAGACCGCAATATAGTACATCCTGTAGGTATTCCGATACCGCCGATATTTTTCGAGAGTGACAGCGAGAAGGACGCGCACCTTGCGGAAATGGGTTTCGACCCGAGTAAAAAGACCGTGCTTGTCATGGCGGGAAGTTTCGGCGTTACAGATATACTGAAAATATACGAAAGCCTTAACGATGTAAAGCTTGATTTTCAGATAATAGTTATTACAGGGCGAAATCAGAAGCTGTTCAACGCGTTCAATACAATTATCAATGGTACGCCGTCCATGAGAGTGGGCGACATTCAGGTGAATTTCGAGGTGCATGACGAGGTTTTGAGGCGTGACGCTAAAATCAGGCTTACAAAGCCGACGAAGCTGATATACTTTACTGATGAAGTACACAAATATATGCACATTGCCGATCTGATCATAACAAAGCCGGGCGGACTTACCGTAACGGAGTCGCTGGCGTCGTGTTTGCCGATGGTACTTTTCAGAGGCATTCCCGGTCAGGAGACGGACAACACCGAATATTTGACGGCGAACAATCTTGCGGTGAGCATTCAGAAGGAGTCAACCGAAGATAAGCTTAGAAACATGATCATGGAGAAAAAGCGGTCGAATGTTGAGGAGACCATTTACAATCTTCTAAAATATCCGGAAAAGCTGCGTTCGATGAGGGAGAGCTGTTCACGTCTGAACAACAAGGATTCCGCGTACAACGTATACGAGATCATGAAAAAATCTGTAGAGAGCATGACCGAGAAAAAGCACTTCCCGACGCCGGAAGACCTTGAAAGCATGATGACGGACGATGCAGAGGCAGAGCGGCTTATTCGTGAGTTCGAAGAAGTGATCAAAAAGTACAGCGGGGAGGACGACACTTTCACTATGCCCGACGACAGCGACGGCGAATACGACTTTGAAGACAAGGGCTACAAGTTCCTTGACATGATGTATCAGAATTTCAAAAAAATACGTGCAGAACACAAAAAAAGCTGAATCTAGCCCGCGGCAGGCATGCGCCTGCAGGCAATTCGCGGC
>CADCOF010000157.1 GCA_902802975.1 uncultured Ruminococcus sp.
ACTCTTTGCAGAGTTCACGTTTGACGATGTCGGTTTGATCACAGAAGATACTACAGAAACTGTAGAAGTGGTATTGGTGCTGCCTGACTTTATACCGAGAAGTGCCTGAGCCTCTGCTTCTTTTGCACTTGTATAGCCGCCGTTCTCGCCGCCGTCCTTAGTAGCGATATCTGTGCCTTCAAGAGCCTTGTACGCAGCGAATACATTAACTGCTGTTGTGCCGAATTTCTGTACTGCCTCACGCAAAACCTCGGGAGTTACCACATCGGTCTTCGTGTTCTTGTCCTGTGTGCCCTGATACTTAAAGATAAAGGTAGCTACTTCCTTTGCAGGATCCATCGATGCAGGAATAGTCTCGCCCTGAATCTTACCTGTAGATGTGATGCACAGCTTTGATGTAAGACCGGAATTCTTAAACTTAACTGCTTCTGCTTTCTGATCAGAGTCAACAGGGTTCTCAAGAATTTCGCCTGTACGCTCTGCCGTATCGCCGAAAGCAGTCTCTGTAAGTACGCAGTCAAATGTCTGACCTTTGTCGGGATCGTGGAAGATAACATAAACAGAGTTGCCCGGTGTGATATCGAACTCATAAGACTCAAAAGTACCGTCGTCGAGCTTTGTGCCGCCGATCTTCTTCTTTGCACCCCATGTGTTGTCATCGATCCAACCGTCCTTAGATGCCTTCAGACCTGTAGTATCGTCCCAGATGTAGAAATTGATCTTGTTTGAATTCCAATCACCCGGATCAAACTTGATCGTACCCTTTACGCCGGATGTTTCCTGCTCAACTTCGTCTGCGGACACAGCGACAGCCGGCATTGAAACAATAATAAGAGCAGCAAGAATTGCACTGATAAACTTCTTGTTCATTGTTTTGCCTCCTAAAATATGTTTATCAATCAGCAGTAAATTTACCACCAAGTACATTATATATCACTCAACCCAAAAAATCAATAGAAATTTCAAAATAATTACAAATTTAGTTCACATTTTTATCAATGTTCAATGCGCAATGTGCAATTATTTGTAAAATCTGATTTGTCACAACGACAAAAATTATTAAGTATCCGTAATTATGATCGACATCAATATATTTATGGCGAGCATTAATTGCACATTGAATTGCACATTGCACATTGAATTTGCACATTGCTAATTTCTAATCAAAAACTCGTCCATCATCGAGTACCTAAGCGACCTCTCGTTGTTTTTCACCATTGCCAAAAGCTCGCCGGGGCTGCCTACTATTATCAGGAGTTTTTTCGCCCTGGTCACAGCGGTGTAGATCAGGTTTCTGTACATGAGCTTTTTCGGTGTGTTCAAAATCGGTATAATCACCGCGTTAAACTCACTGCCCTGACTTTTGTGTATTGTCGTGCAGTACGCAAGCTCCAGTTGTATCACCTCTTCGGCAGTGTACCTCACCGTTTTGTCATCGAACACAACCACAACTTCCCTGTTTTTCTCGTCCACTTCTGTCAGCATGCCTATATCGCCGTTAAACACGCCCTCGCCCATTGTGCCATCGTCTTTGTCCCACGGAATGTTGTAGTTGTTCTTCGTCTGCATGACCTTGTCGCCCACCCTAAGTATCTGAGAATTCACATGAAGCTCCGCTTTTCCCGGTGACGGCGGGTTTACTGCCTGCTGCAGCTGTGCGTTCAGTGCAGCCGTACCAAGACCTGTTATTTTTGACGGCGACAACACCTGTATGTCTTCCATCAGCGAATATCCGTAAGCTTTGGGCAGACGCTTGCTGCACAGATCAACTACCGTTTTTGTGACAGCCGCTTCGTCGGTCTGCGTGATGAAAAAGAAATCGCTGTCTTTGCGGTTTATCTCGGGCAGTTCGCCGCGGTTTATCTTGTGCGCGTTCGAGATAATCAGGCTTTTCATCGACTGACGGAACACTTCGCCAAGCGTTACCGTAGGTATCACCTTTGAGGAGATCAGGTCTTCAAGCACATTTCCCGCGCCGACGCTCGGCAGCTGGTCGCTGTCGCCCACAAGTATAAGCCGGCACCCCAGCGGAAACGCCCTCATGACGTTTTCGAACAAAAGTGAATCTATCATAGACACCTCGTCGAGCACAAGCGCGTCACAGGCAAGTGTGTTTTGTTCGTTTCTGCGAAACACGGGGCGTTCCTCATCATTCCACTCGACTTCAAGAAGTCTGTGTATAGTTTTAGCCTCGCACCCCGTAAGCTCGCTCATACGTTTTGCGGCGCGCCCTGTGGGTGCAGCCAGCAGCACATTTTCGCCGCTTTCGCTCAGTATTCTGATAATAGCGTTCAGTGTTGTTGTCTTTCCCGTTCCGGGACCTCCCGTCAGTATCAGCGCACCCTGCGAAAGTGCCATTCTGATGGCTTCTTTTTGCCTCTCGGCGTATTGAATGTTATCGCTTTTTTCGATATCCTCAATGCGCTCGTCTATGCTCTCAATACGATTTGGCGGGAATCTCATTAGCATTTGCAGCCTTGACGCCGAATATGTTTCCGCCTTATGATAATTCGGAAGAAAAATAAACTCCAGATCATCACGACTGCGAATTTCGCTCATCAGAGAAGAATCGTCTATCATTTCGTCAACGACAGACTCAACATCTGATTTATCGTAGTGTCCGTTATCCGCACAAATCTTAACAAGATGTTTTCGCGGCGCGCAGGTATATCCGTTTGAAGAATTATGCTTGAGAATATACACCAAAAACGCGCGCATACGCAGTTTGCGGTCTATATTATTATCTAACTTATCGGCGATTTCGTCGGCGCGGCGAAACGGTATACCTATACCCTCTTCGCACAGGATATACGGATTTTGTTCGATCATACTCAACGCATGAATACCGAGTTTATTCCAGATACGCACAGACTCTTCCGGGCGGACGCCGTATCTGATGAGGTCGATACTCATCTGACGGAATCCGAATGTCTGCTTTATCTGATCGCTGATATCGCGGGCTTTTTCCAGGCTGATGCCGTTGATCATAGCAAGGCGTTCCGGCTCGTTCTCCATGACTTCGAGTGTTTTGTCGCCAAATCTTTCCACAATTTTCTGCGCCATTCTCGCGCCCACGCCCTTTATTGTTCTGCTTGAGAGGTATTTCAGGATAGCCTCTTCCCCGTCAGGAAGTTCGAACTCAAATTTAATCACGGCAATCTGCTCGCCATATATCGGGTGCTGCTTAACGGGACCATGTACGATTATTTTGTCTCCAACGTCAATGCCCGGCATGGTACCAACGGCGCAGACCAACTCCCCGCCGGAGTCGATATCAATCACCGTATACCCGTTATCGTCATTTCTGTACACTATATTTTCTACTACACCATCAATTTGATATATTTCGTTTTCCATATTATTACTCATCTTACCCCTATTCCTATTTACATTCCCGTTGCCCGCAGCAACTTCAAAAATATCATACCACAATTATACCATACTCCCTCCAAAAGTCAATGTCATCAACTTAAGCTTTCGGTATGCCTCCGGCGGCAAGCCTTTTTCAAAAAAGCTGGCATAATGTTCAAAAATATGTCTAAAATTTTGTGAATAATGATTATAGTATATTTGGTTCAGTACAATTGAAAAAATATTGAAAAAATGATAAAATAGTACTAAGGCTATTGTTTGGAGCCTTTGCTTTTTTACTCTTGCTTTTTTCGTGCGTGAAGAACGGATACGCTGTTGTCCGCTGTTCAGGCATGAAGATAAGTTTCGCTTCATGCGTATTGGAGGAAATAAAGTGAATAAAGAAAAGATCAGGAAATGGGTTTGCGGATTTGCAGCAGCTGCGTTAATGTTCATTCCATGTATGAGCGTGTTTGCCGAAACAGATGCTGACAGCGAATCCGATGAGGGAAACGAATCAATTCAAACTCAAACGGAGGAAAATTTTGTGACAAATCTGGATAAATTGGCTTACAATGGCAGCGATTTGGGCGCAGTCTATTCCAAAGACAATACCGTATTCAAGGTGTGGTCGCCAACTGCAAAAAAAGTGCAGCTGATGCTCTACTCCGACGGCGACGCGTCGGCAGTCAGCGAGTACGAATCATGCGTTGATATGGAATACGACGAAAAGACCGGCGTTTGGGCTGCCGCTGTGAAGGGCGATCTGGCAAATAAGTACTATACCTACTATATTTACAACGGCGTTAAGGGCAAAGAGGTCGTTGATATCTACGCGAAAGCCGCAGGCGTCAACGGCAACAGAGGTATGGTAGTTGATCTTGACGGCACAGACCCCGAAGGCTGGAGCAGCGACAAACATGTGTCTGTTGACAAACCCACAGACGCCATTGTGTGGGAGGTCAATGTCAAAGACTTCTCGAAAGACCCCGCAAGCGGAATCAGCGCAAATAACCGCGGAAAATATCTCGCTTTTACCGAAACGGATACAACCGTTGACGGTTCGGGAATCGGCACAACAGGTCTTGCATATCTCAAAGACCTCGGCGTAAATTACGTTCAGCTGCTGCCTATATTCGACTTCGGTTCCGTGGACGAGTCCGGAAGCGATGATCAGTTCAACTGGGGCTATGACCCGAAGAACTACAATGTCCCCGAAGGCTCCTACTCAAGCGATCCTTACAACGGCAATGTCAGGATCACAGAAGCAAAGCAGATGATAAAAGCTATCCATGACAACGGAATGGGCGTTATTATGGACGTTGTGTACAATCACACATATGAGGGCGCAAAATCGTGGTTCAATATGACGGTGCCCGATTATTATTACAGATTTACCGAGAGCGGCTCGTGGTCAAACGGTTCGGGCTGCGGCAACGATACCGCCAGTGAACACCTTATGTTTAGAAAATTCATGGTGGATTCGGTCGTTTATTGGGCAAGCGAGTATCACATCGACGGATTCAGATTCGATCTTATGGGACTTCACGACGTAGATACAATGAAAGCTATACGCGAAGCACTCGATAAGCTCGAAGGCGGCGAAAAAATCATTATGTACGGCGAAGGCTGGGATATGTCCACATCTGCCGAGCCGGGAACAGTAATGGCAAATCAGAAGAATATCAAAAAGATGGGCGGAAGAATAGGCGCGTTCAACGACGGTTTCCGCGACGGAGTCAAGGGTCACACATTCACTGCCGGACAGGGCGGATTCGTCCAGGGAAGCGGCGGTCAGGCCGCAGTCAAAGCAGGCATAAAAGCCGAGGTCGATAATTGGGCGTCCGTTCCGGGTCAGGTTGTTACATACACTTCATGCCACGATAACTACACATTGTGGGATAAGCTCGTTATTACAAGCGGCACGAAAGAGAACTTCGACGTCAGAAGCGAGAATCTTGTCGCAATGAATAAAATGGCGGCAGCACTGACGCTTACGTCTCAGGGAATAAGCTTTTTCCAGGCAGGCGAGGAGTTTGCGCGCACAAAGCACGGCGACGAAAATTCCTTCAGTTCATCATATAAAATAAATCAGCTTGACTGGAACAGAAGAAACGAGTACAACGATCTTGTTCAGTATTACGCAGGCTTGATAGAGATACGCAAGAATTTTGCACCGTTTACCGATGACACAAGCAAATCTGCAAATGAAATCAAATTCCTTGATACAGACAAGGGCGTCATAGCGTACACAATAGAAAATCAGCTGACTGCCGACAAGCAGTGGAAAACGGCCATGCTTGTGTTCAACGCGTCCGATAAAGATAAAGAATTTGATCTCAGTGACGAAAATCTCCCCCCGGAATGGGTAGTTGTTGTCAACGGAAGCAGTGCCGGCGTTCATGAGCTTGCTATCATAAATGAAAAGAAGGTCACGGTTCCGGCGGGAACAGCTATGATGCTCGTTGACAAATCAAGCTTTGACAGCTGCAGAGTGAAGTCCGATAAGGGCAGGCTTATTGTCAAGCATGTTAACGCGAAGGACGGCAGCCTGATAAAAACACAGGTTTATTCCGGAACAATAGGCACAAAGTATTCTGTTGCACCCGACGCAGAGCTTTCTCTCGATTATACTTATGCTGAAACTCAGGGCAGTACGGTTGGCGTGTATTCCGAGGTTCAGAACGAGGTCACTTTTGCGTATAACGAATACAACGGTACATTCGGTACAGTGTCGATATCTTTTGTTGACGCAAAAAGCGGCGAGAAACTCTCCGATACCGTAGTAAAAAGAGGCAAAACCGGCGACAGATATTTCACTGCCGAATTGCCGTCGATCAAAGGCTATGCGCTCGACCTGACTCAGCTGCCGAAAAACGGCGCGGGTAAATACACCGACAGCAATATTGACATTGAGTATAAATATTCGCCGATGAATAATGACTCCGTTACCGTGCATTATTATAATGAAAACAACTGGGCTGATCTCACTCTTTACGCATACGGAAACGGAATGCAAAACAGCAGCGACATGAAAGAGCTTGCAGGCGCGTGGCCGGGCATGAAGATGACAGATGAGGGCGACGGCTGGTGGACTTGCACTATACCGTCGGAGTCGCTTGTCGGCGTAAGCAGCGTAAAAGTTATAGCGGCACACGGACATGCGCAGGATCCGCTTGCGGGAAATGAAGGATACAAGGTGTCCGGCGAAGTCTGGATAAAAGACGGAAAGGTTACCGACGGTCACAGCCACGAGGTGTTCACAACAGGCAGCGTAAAGGTGATTTATGTTGATTACTCCGGCGCAGTTATCGACACCGATGTAATAAGCGGCAGAGTAGACGAAGAGTACCGCGTTGTTCCGAAGGATTTCTTCGGCTATGAACTTGTAGAAAACAACAAAGGATTTTCGGGCACATATACCGGAGAAGAGATCGATATTATTTTCAATTACAAGCCGAATTACGGAACCAGTCTGCTTGTATGGCTTGCAGGAGGCGGAGTTGCCGTTTTGGCAGGCGGTATTGCAGCATTTATCCTTCGCCGCAGAGAAAATTGATCGATAATGCAGACTGTGCCAAAAGTTCTGAGCATGAACCCCTCCACCGCCTTACGGCGGCTGGGAGCCGTTGCCAACGGTTGGGAACCGTCCCCG
>CADCOF010000158.1 GCA_902802975.1 uncultured Ruminococcus sp.
ATCTTTGGAATGATAAATAATAAAGTTTTTTGCGCAGCTTTTTTTCAAAAAAGCTGCCGAGGGTGTGGGGCGAGCAGCCCCACAAAATAGCTAAAGGCTGAGTTCACAATTTGTTTACTCATTCAAAAACCGTGTTTTTGTTGATACTTACTATTGACAAATCAATTTTTAATGTGTATAATATAACAAATGATTTAGATTATGGGCGTTGAAGAGAATGTCCGTTGATAATCGTTCGTTCAGAGATGGAGCGGTTGGTGCGAGCTTCACGAACAGTCAGCGGCGGCTGCCTCGGAGTCCCCTTACGAAAGTTTGGCGTGTGCTGCGCGTTAAGCGGCGTTTGAGTGATGTGTGTCATTTGGCATATGTAATCAGGGTGGTACCACGGTAGAGATTTATCGTCCCGGAGAAGCGTTGGGCTTTTTCGGGACTTTTTTGCATTTGTCGAATAATTGTGCATTGCGTCGTTCGTTTTATTATTTGATTTGAAGAAAAGGAGAAATGTTTAGTATGGAATGGACAGGACTTAACGAACTCAGAGAAAAGTACTTGTCATTTTTTGAATCGAAGGGTCATTTAAGACTGCAGAGTTTTTCGCTTGTGCCGCCAAAGGACGACAACAGCTTGCTGCTGATAAATTCCGGTATGGCACCGATGAAAAAGTTTTTTACAGGCGAGGTAACTCCTCCGCGAAAGCGCGTTACAACGTGTCAGAAATGTATACGCACACCCGATATTGAGAGAGTCGGAATAACTGCTCGCCACGGTACATATTTTGAAATGCTCGGAAATTTCTCTTTCGGCGATTATTTCAAGGAAGAAGCCACAACGTGGGCGTGGGAGTTTTTCACGGAAGTTCTCAAAATGCCGAAGGATAAGCTCTATATTTCCGTATATGAAAATGACGATGAAGCTATGGAGATATGGACAAAGCGCAGAGGCGTTGACCCGACTCATATGGTAAAGCTCGGAAAAGAAGATAACTTCTGGGAGCACGGTTCCGGTCCATGCGGTCCGTGTTCGGAGATTTATTTTGACAGAGGCGCAGAAAAGGGCTGCGGCAAACCCACTTGCAGCGTTGGCTGCGACTGTGACCGATATGTCGAGGTGTGGAACCTCGTGTTTACACAGTTCGATTCAGACGGAAAAGGTACATATACTCCGCTCGATCACCCGAATATTGATACCGGTATGGGTCTTGAGAGACTTGCATGTGTAATGCAGGGTGTTGATAATCTGTTCCTCGTTGATACAGTGCAGAACATAATGAAGCATATCAGCGATATTACAGGCGTAAAGTATGGAGAGGACGACAAGAAAGATATTTCGCTGCGCGTGATCACAGATCATATTCGTTCAACTACGTTCATGATCAGCGACGGAGTTATGCCTTCTAACGAGGGCAAGGGTTACGTTTTGCGCAGACTCCTTCGCAGAGCAGCACGTCACGGAAGACTGCTCGGCGTGACAGAGCCTTTTCTCTACAAAGTGTGCAAGACGGTTATTGCCGAAAATGAGGGCGCGTATCCCGAACTCAGAGAAAAAGAGGAGTTCATCACAAAGCTTATCAAGGTTGAAGAAGAGAATTTCAACAAGACTGTTGAACAGGGTATGTCTCTTCTCAAAAATATCATGGATAATGCGTCCGATAAGGTTATTTCCGGTGAAGACGCGTTTAAGCTCAGCGATACTTTCGGTTTCCCGATTGACCTCACAAAGGAAATTGCCGCAGATAACGGCTTTGGTATAGATGAAGATAAATTTGCGCAGCTTTTAAGCGAACAGAAAAAGAGAGCGAGAAACGCCCGCAAGAACGCAGGCGCAGACGCGTGGATATCAGACAGCACCGACCTTTCGGACATTGAGAAGACTGTTTTCACGGGATACAACGAGCTTGCCGAGAATACAGAGATTACTGCGATTGTTAAGGACGGAGAACGCTGCGACGCTGTTTATGAGGGCGAAGAAGCAGTTCTGATCTTGAAAGAGACTACTTTTTATGCCGAAAGCGGCGGTCAGATAGGCGATACAGGCGTTATTGAGTCGGATGAATTTACAGCCGAGATCGTAGGTACAACAAAAGACAACAACGGAATGATATTCCACGAGGCTAAGATCACCAAAGGCATGGCAAGCGTGGGGGCAAAAGTTTCGGCGCGCGTAGATGTTTCAAAAAGAGAAGCTATCATGAGAAATCATACGGCGGCTCACCTTTTGCAGGCAGCACTCAGAGAAGTTCTCGGTACTCACGTTCAGCAGGCCGGTCAGCTTGTCACGGAAGATAAGCTGCGTTTTGACTTTACTCATTTTTCTGCAATGACTCCGCAGGAACTGAAAAAGACAGAAAATCTGGTGAACGAAAAGATACTCGAAGCAATTTCCGTTTCGTCAAATGAAATGCCGATAGAAGAAGCGCGCAAACTTGGCGCAATGGCTCTTTTCAGCGAAAAGTACGGCGATATCGTTCGAGTAGTAAGAGTCAGCGATTTTTCAATCGAGTTCTGCGGCGGTACGCATGTTGACAATACATCGAAGCTGGGATTGTTCCACATTCGCAGTGAGGCGTCTGCTGCAGCAGGCGTAAGACGTATCGAGGCTGTTACAGGCACGGGCGTTCTGGAATATCTCGACAGCATTTCCGCGATTATACATCAGTCGGCGGAGACATTGAAACTTCCGAATCCGTGGGAGCTTGTGAAGGGCAGCGAAAAGATCGCAGAATCACTTCACGAGAAAGATAAGCGAATTGAGGAGCTTAATAATAAGCTTGCCATGAGTATGGTCGGCACCGTGCTTGACTCAATGAAGTGCGACAAGGGCATTGAGGTCTTCACAGGCATTTTTGAGGACGTTGACGCAAATATGCTCCGAAATATATGTGATAAAATAATCAGCCGCGGCGGCGCAAAGACAGTAGTTCTTGCAGGCAAGCAAAACGGCAAGGCTACCTTTGCGGCAGCATGCACAAAGGACGCAGTCAAAGCGGGCGTAAAAGCCGGTGCTGTTGCGAAGGCAGTAGCGCAGGTGACAGGCGGCAACGGCGGTGGAAAGCCGGAAATGGCTATGGCAGGCGCAAAGGATATCACGCTCGTCGCAGCTGCAATTGAGAAAGCGTTCGAGACAGTGATGGAAATGGTAAAGTAATCAACATAAATAAAGCGCGATAAAGCCTAGAGATGATATTTACTGAGTTTTCAACTGAGTCTTTCCCTTAAATATGCGAGTATTTTCTTTTCCCTTCTGCAAATGCGAACCTGTGTTGTTCCCAATAATTTCGCAGTTTGAGTCTGCGTTAATGATCTGAAATACCTAAGATCAATCAGTTTGCGGTCGTCTTTTGACAATCGTTCAAGTTCCTGACGAAGACTTAGCTTTTCGCTGAGCTGCTCTTCCTGAGAGTCAACGGGTATTTCAACAATTCCTTCCTCATCGTTTCCTTGTGTGAGCGACAGTGGAATTCTGCATGCACATAGTGCCTGAGCGGCAGTGTCCTCGCCTATGTCTGTCATTGATGCAAGTTCCTTTATTGTCGGTTCTGTTCCACAGCGGGCTATGTAGTCGTTTCGGGCTGCGGTGACTTTTATTGCCGCTTCCCGAAGTGACCTCGATACTTTTAATGCGCCGCCGTTTCGAAACAGACTCTTTATTTCGCCCAATATAAGCGGAACAGCATACGTTGAAAAGCAGTTTCCGCGTTTTTCGTCAAAGCGGTCAGACGCCTTGACAAGTCCCAGGCACCCTGCGGAGTAAAGTTCTTCGTAATCGATACCTCTCCCGACAAACCGCAGTGCGGCAGCTCTGACAAGCCCTAAATTTTCGCCGGGATCGCAGCTTCTTTCACGCTTTGTCATTGGGTATCACCTCGTCTTTTTGCGGGGCTGTGCAGCTGTCTGTACGCGATCTTCTGATGATGAATTTTTCCATCGTCACTACAGTACCGCTGCCGGGGCGCGATTTGACTTTCAGGCTGTCCATAAAGCTTTGCATTACCGCAAATCCAAGGCCGGCGCGCTCGCCGCCTACAGTCGTAAAAAGCGGTTCCAACGCCTGTTTTACGTCTTCGATACCTTTGCCTTTGTCCTTGACCTTTATGACGACTTTTCCGCCGGGGCATATTTTGGCGCAAACTGTAATTATCCCATCACCATATTCATATCCGTGAATAATTGCGTTTGTGACAGCTTCCGAAACGGCTGTCTTTATGTCGGCAAGCTCATTAATCGTTGGGTCAAGCGGCAGAACAAATGCGCTGACTGCTGCTCGTGCAAAATTTTCGTTCATGCTTTTGCTTGAAAAGCTGAGAGTCATTTCATTTAAAAAATCCATATTATTCACCCGTGTATATCAGACTTTCATTAGTGTGGTTATCCCGGACAATTTTACGATTCTTTCCAGCGGCTGAGGTATATTGACTATATCGACGCTGCCGCCGCACAGCGACATCAGCCTGTATCGCCCCATGATGAGCCCGATACCCGAACTGTCCATGAATTGTACTCTTCGAAAGTCAAGTATCAGTTTTTCCGGGCGGCATATCTCGATATCGCCGTCAATGATACGCCTCATTTTGCGCGCGCTGTGATGATCGATATCCCCGGATAGGAGCGCGGTTAGCGTGCCGCTGTCGTACACTGTTTTCACATTCATAAGTGCTGCCTCCGATATAGCTTTGCAAAACTTTTGTAAAATGATCAATTCTATTATATCGCCATGCGGTCAAATTTTTTAATGCAATCTGTAAATCAGCTTTTGTAATGTAATGTATATTATAGAATATTAATGAATAAACGGAGATTATTATGCTGTTGCCGGATTATTCCTCGCTGCCGAATGAGATGCGTTCGGTCGAAGCTAAAAAGTATTATGATATTTTGAGTCGGAAAAAAATCAGCCTGTTTTTTAAAAGGGTGTTAGATATAATTGCAGCTCTCTTTTTGACGGTGCTGCTCTCATTGCCGATGCTGCTTATCGCACTGTATGTGAAGTCGGATTCCCCGGGACCTGTTTTTTTTCGACAAAATCGCGTGACTAAGGGCGGTAAAATATTCCGGATATTTAAGTTTCGGACAATGTATGTAAACGACAACGCAAAACACGCCCAGGTAACCGGAAGTTCCGACAGCCGTATTACAAAAGCGGGACATTTTTTGCGTCGGCTGCGTCTTGACGAATTGCCGCAGGTGTTCAATGTGCTCACAGGAGATATGAGTTTTGTGGGAACGCGCCCGGAGGTGGAGCGGTATGTGGCTGCCTATACTCCCGAGATGTATGCAACGCTTTATATGCCTGCCGGGATAACGTCCATGACAAGCATAAAATACAAAGACGAGGAAACGCTGCTTGAAAAGTCGAGCGATGTGGAAAAAACTTATATTGAAGAAATACTTCCCGAAAAAATGAAGTATAATCTTGAATATATCGAAAAATTTAGTGTACTGTATGACATATATATTATGATCCTGACAGTTGTGAAGGTATTCTTTTGATTAACGGAAGGTGATGTGGTGCAGAAAAAAAGCAGTCGTGCAATCAGCCTTCGTGACAATACTTCGGTTTTTCGAGTAGCACTTCTCATAGATTTGATATTATGTCAGATTGGCTATATCGACGTTGTATTTATTGTTGCGGCAGTGTGTATTTTTCTTTGGGGATTGTCGCTTTTTACACGTAAATATATATATACATTAAATATAAAAGATATTAAGCATTGTAAATTATTACTGGCGTTTATCGGTTCAAATATTATTACCATACTTATACAAGGCTACGACAGAGGAATGTGGGAAAGTCTTGGAATGATCTTCAATATTACGCTGCTTTTTTTTATGTATTACGGCGTGCATACCGAGGCTAAAACTACCGAGGGCAGAAGAAAGATTTATAAAGAAATATATGCTTTCAGTACAATAATGCTTTGGCTGTCATTAATAATAAATACAATCAGCATTATTTCATTATATGTTATTGGACAAAGTATTAATTATTATTTTGGGTATTTGGTAGTCTATGAAAATCGATTTACGGGAATATATTATAATCCGAATTTAATGGCGTTTACATCGTTTTGCGCTATGTTTTGCTGTCATTTATTGTGGCAGGGCGATTTTTATGAGCGTGCTTCAGGAAAGCCATTGACAAATCAGAAAAAAGCACTTATCTTGTTTTCAGCGGGAATGAATCTTGTTGTAATATTTTTGACCGATTCAAATGCGTCAATGCTTATAATAGTGTGCTATGTTGCTGCATATATTTTTTATAAAATGTTTGGCGGGCGTGATATAAATATTCGATATGCATTAAAAAAAGGCGTGACGGTGATATTGCTGTTCGCTATGTTTGCAGTGGGAATTTTTGCGATTCGGCTTGGTTTTCAGACAACGGCGACTCAGACCATGACTTCGTCGGAAGAATCTTCAAATGTTTTCGAAGACAGAGAGGACGAGCTTAACAAAATCACATTTGAGCATACAAATAAAAATTTAGACAGCGGGCGTATAAAACTTTTTAAGCAGGGGATCAATGTTATCAAGCACCACCCTTTATTTGGCGTGGGTAAGGGCGAGATAACGAAATACGGCAATCGCTACAACGACAACAAAATGAAATACAGTGATTTACACAACGGATATCTGACTTTACTTGTCAGTTCGGGATTTATAGGATTCGGTATATTTATGGCGTTTTCCGTGCTGACAGCCAAAGAGATAATAAAAACACTGTTTTCTGCTCGTCCGATGATAAAAAACGATATTTTGCCATGCATATTTGCGTTTCTTGCGTCATATTGTGTATATGCTTTATTTGAGCGCACTCTTGTTTACGGTGCGACTTTGATGGTGTATATCTTTTGGGCAATGCTAGGATACGCGATGGTATGTGTGGAAGAATATTCGGATATGAAAGAACGAAATCAATAATATAACTGTAAATGGAGAGTGTGCCAAAACGAAAATTACCGCAGTATAACCCCTCCGTCACGTCTGCTTTCGCAGCCGCCGGGGGCGGTCCCCGACGGTGCTGTTGCCTTCGGTTGGGAACCGTCCCCGACGGCAACGTCTGCCACTGGCAGACCGCACCCTACAGGGGAGGC
>CADCOF010000159.1 GCA_902802975.1 uncultured Ruminococcus sp.
ATGCTGAGGATTTAGTACAGCCGGAGCCTGAGATAGAAAGTGAAATAACGGAAGAAATCGATGCTGAGGATTTAGTACAGCCGGAGATAGTTGAAGAAGCCGAAATAGAAACGGATTTGGAAGATGATGATGAAAGCTTTGTGATTGATTATTCTCAGGAAGAAGAAAAAACATTTCTTGAAGAAATAGATCTTTCCGAATACAAAACGTCAAATTATGTTGAGGTTGAGGAAGAAACGAAGCCTGAGCCATCGAGGACGTCGCGGTATGAGAAGAAATTCCCGAATGCTGTGAAGGCTGCAGCCGAAGAAGCAGCCGAAAAAGAACGGCTCAGAAAAGAGAATGATCAGATCGAGCAGCCGGAAGAGCAGCATGAAGTTTCCGAGAAAAAAAGCGAAAAGGGCTTTTTCTCAAGAATAAAGGAAAGGATTATTGAGGCAACCGAAGAAGAGCGTCAGCAGACATTTGAGCAGGAAGAACGCGAACGTCTCAAAGCTGAAAAAGAGGCACGCAGAAAAATGCGTGAAAAAGAAAAAGCAGCGGCGAAGAAATCTCCGTCAAGGAGCAGCAATGATCTGTATGTGAGTGAAGAAGAGATGTTCCGAAAGGCACAAGAAGAGATGGACAGAGAGCCGCGCAGACAGAGAACTCAGCAGGATAAGGCGAAAATAATAGCAGAAAAAGCACGCCAAGAAAAGCAGCAGAGCAGACAGATCGACCGTGAGCGCACAGAGCAAAGCAAGCGTGAGCAGCAAAGTCGGGAATCGGCAGAACGCAGGCGCAAGCATGAAGAATCAAACGAAAATGCCGAGCGCGAACGCAGCGAGCAGGTAAAAAAAGCTAAGATCAGTCAAAGCAGGCTAAATTCAAGCGAGCCGGGAAGAAGCGGCAATCAAAGTCTGAAGAATACAAAAAATGTGCGCTCCAGTGTGTCGCAAAAAAAGAAAAAGCGTCAACAGCAGGACTGAGGTAATTGAATGTTTAAAGCCGGTTTGTGTCCTTATTGCGAAAAAAAAATCGATTATAAAAAGCGAGCAATTGCAATAAGCGATAAAAATTATTTGTGCAGACATTGTAACAAGAATTCACAAGTAATATATATAAAGTCTGCGGTTTTGATTGGAATAATATTTGTTAGTATATTGATAGCTTTGAATATTTTGATATTGTCTAAGGGACACAATCAGACAATTATACCTAATTTTGTTATAACTGTAGTGTCAATTATAATATATCTGGTGTTATTACCATTGACTACCGAATTTATAAAAAAACAAGATGAGGAAGAGACTCAAAAATTGAAGAAGAATCGACACCGACACAAACGCACTAAATAGTGTGGGATTTTGAGAATAAAGTTGATTGTGATAATTATATATTATAATTAAACTAATATGAATGCTTGTGCCATGATCGAACAATAACGCAAAAGAAGAGGTAAAGGATGGATATTTTGGAAAACACTAAGGTTGAACAGGAGTATACCGCGGAACAGATACAGGTTCTTGAAGGGCTTGAAGCTGTCCGGAAAAGACCAGGTATGTATATTGGTTCGACAGGTCCCAGAGGACTGCATCACCTCGTATATGAAATAGTGGATAACTCAATAGACGAGGCATTGGCAGGCTTCTGCGATAAGATCGAAGTCATAATTTTGCCGGGGAATATTATCAAGGTAAAGGACAACGGCAGAGGTATACCGATCGGAATTAACCAGAAAATGGGTATTCCGGCAGTGACAGTCGTGTTTACGGTTCTTCATGCCGGCGGTAAGTTTGGCGGCGGAGGATATAAAGTATCCGGAGGTCTTCACGGCGTTGGTGCATCTGTTGTAAATGCTCTTTCGGAATGGCTTGAGGTTAAAGTATGCGACGGTGAAAAGATATATCATCAGCGATATGCGCGCGGTAACATAATGAGTGATCTCGAGGTTATCGGGGAATCCGATAAAAGAGGCACTGAAGTTATGTTCAAAGCCGATCCCGAAATATTCAAGGAAACTGATGTGTATGATTATTCAGTTCTCGAAACCCGTTTGCGTGAACAGGCATTTTTGAACGCAGGCATTCATATTGAACTGCGTGACGAGCGCGACAGTGAAAATATCAAAAAGAAAAACTTCCTGTATAAAGGAGGTATCTCAAGTTTTGTTGAATATATTCATAAAAAACGTTCTCTTGACGTTCTTCACCCTGATGTTATATATTTCTCAACAGAGAACGATGAGGGAACAGCTGCTGCAGAAATCGCATTCCAATATAACGATAAATATAATGAATTAATATTGTCATTTGCAAATAATATTCATACCACAGACGGCGGTACTCATGAAGAGGGATTTAAGCGCGCAATTACAATGGTGATGAATGAATATGCACGAAAGCTGAAATTTCTTAAGGACAGCGACAAAAATCTGCTCGGTGAGGATTTCAGAGAAGGCATGACGGCTATTATTTCTGTTAAGCTTTCAGAGGCTCAATTTGAAGGGCAGACAAAAGCAAAGCTCGGAAATACCGAAATGCGAGGCATGGTTCAGAATCTCATTAACGAAAAGCTGCGTGAGTATTTTGATTCTCATGTAGACGTGACAAAAGCAATTCTCGAAAAAGCTTGCCAGGCTGCGCTTGCGCGTGAAAAGGCGCGTCATGCAAGAGAACTTGTCAGACGTAAGTCTCCGCTTGAAAATGCTTCTCTTCCCGGTAAACTTGCCGACTGCCAGTCGAGAAATCCCGAAGAAACAGAAGTGTATATCGTAGAGGGTGACTCCGCGGGTGGTTCTGCGAAAAACGGCAGAGACAGAAAATATCAGGCTATTTTACCTCTGTGGGGTAAAATGCTTAATGTAGAAAAAGTACGCGAAGATAAGATAATAGGCAATGATAAACTAACGCCGGTAATAACGGCATTGGGCTGTGGAGTCGGCAAAGAATTTGATATCAGCAAGCTGCGTTACGGAAAAGTTATTATTATGGCTGATGCCGATGTCGATGGTTCTCATATCAGAACACTTCTCTTGACGTTCTTTTACAGATATATGCAGCCGCTTGTTGAGCAGGGACATGTTTATATAGCACAGCCGCCGCTCTATAGAATTACAAAGGGTAAAAAAGAGCATTATTATGCTTATTCAGATGATGAACGTGACAAGATACTAAAGCAATTAAACTGCAAAACCGACATTCAGCGTTATAAAGGTCTGGGTGAAATGGATCCCGAACAGCTTTGGGAGACGACAATGGATCCTGAACGAAGGATAATGCTGAGAGTAAATGTGGAAGACGCAATGATCGCAGATGAGACTTTCTCCATTCTTATGGGTGAAAAGGTAGAACCAAGACGGCTTTTCATAGAAGAAAACGCCAAATATGTTCAGAACCTTGATGTCTGATATGCTTCACTGTTTATGAGGATAAAATATTATGAATGATGAAATAAATCAGGGAATCCCCCAATCAAGAATAATAGATGTTGATCTCGACAAGGAGATGAGAAAGTCATTTCTCGATTACTCGATGTCGGTTATTGTGAGTCGCGCCCTGCCTGATGTGCGGGATGGGTTGAAGCCGGTTCACCGCAGAATACTGTATGCGAAATACGAAAACAATATTCTCCCAAATTCGCCGTATAAAAAATGTGCTACAACAGTCGGCGATGTGCTTGGTAAATATCATCCGCACGGCGACGCATCGGTTTATGACGCGCTGGTACGTTTGGCGCAGGATTTCAGCATGAGATATCCGCTTGTTGACGGGCACGGTAACTTCGGCAGCGTTGACGGCGACCCTCCGGCTGCATATCGTTATACCGAGTCGAGAATGAGCAAGATATCTGTCGAGATGCTCCGCGACATCGATAAAGAAACTGTCGATTTTGTTCCAAACTATGATGACTCAAGAAAAGAGCCGTCGGTTCTTCCAACGCGTTTTCCGAATTTGCTTGTGAATGGCAGCACAGGTATTGCCGTTGGTATGGCGACAAATATTCCGCCTCATAATTTGAGCGAGACCATAGACGCGATTTGCTATCTGATAGACAATCCCGATATTCTGAACAGTGATAACCCGAATGCCGGTCTTAACGAGCTTATGGAATTTATCAAGGGACCTGACTTCCCCACCGGCGGTCTTATCATGGGCAGAAGCGGTATTCGCGCAATGTATGCCACAGGTCGAGGAAAGATCACAGTTCGCGCAAAAACCGAGATCACCGAAGAAAAGAACGGCAGATCAAAGATAATAGTAAGCGAACTTCCATATCAGGTCAATAAAGCTAAACTCATTGAAACAATTGCAGAATATGTCCGTGACAAAAAGATAGAAGGCATTTCGAATATTGAAGATCACTCTGACAGAAACGGAATGCACATCGAGATAGATGTAAAGCGCGAGTTTAACGCCCAGGTTATATTGAATCAGCTGTTCACATTTACACAGATGCAGGTAACGTTTGGCGCGATAATGCTTGCTATTGTTAACGGTGAGCCGAAAATATTAAAGCTTATTGATATTCTGAAACAATATATTAACTTCCAGGTGCAGATAATTATACGCCGTTCAAGATTTGAGCTTAAAAAAGCCCAGGACAGACTTCATATTCTTGACGGTTTAAAAATTGCGCTTGACAATATCGATGAAGTTGTTCACATTATGCGAACAAGCAAAGACACGCCCACTGCAAAGGCAACATTGATCGATAAATTCGGTCTTGACGATATCCAGGCAACGGCAATTGCAAATATGCGCTTGTCACAGCTGACTAATCTGGAGCAGTCGAAGATTGAGGACGAAATATCAGCACTCAATGCAAAGATAACAGATCTCAATGATATATTGTCAAGTGAAACACGCCAGCTTAGCATTGTAAAAGAAGAAGTGACCGAGATACGAAACAAATACGGCGACGAACGACGCACTGAGATAATGAGTGTTACCGGTGAGGTTGATATTGAGGACCTTATCCCGCGTGAAGAATGTGTGCTTACGCTGACTGACAAGGGATATATAAAGAGATTGACTCTTGATACGTACAAGCAGCAGCGCAGAGGCGGCAAGGGCATTACCGGCGTCGGAAAAAGCGAAGACGACGTTGCTGTAGATATGTTTGTTATCAACAGTCATGATTATGTTATGTTCTTTACCAATTTTGGTAAAGCATATAGAATCAAGTGTTATGAGGTTCACGAGGGAAGCCGAACATCGAAAGGTTCGAAGATAGATTCTGTTATTCCGCTGGATGAAGGCGAACGCGTCAGCGCAATGATCAAAGTGCCATCGGATAAGTCGGAGGACGAATTGTTCTTAGTTTTTGTTACTAAAAACGGAATTATTAAGCGTGTGAAACTGAGCGCGTTTAACTCAATTCGCAAATCGGGACTTATCGCACTTGATCTCGATGAGGGCGACGAGCTTTCATGGGTTCGCCTTACAAACGGCAGCAATGAGCTGATAGTTGCAACTAAGCTTGGTTTTGCTATTCGTTTCAACGAAAATGATGTGAGAGCCATGAGCCGTCAGGCGCGCGGCGTTCATGTTATGAAGCTGTCCGAAGGAGATTCTGTGGTTGGTATGGCAAGGCTGCGTGAAGGCGGCGTTGTTCTCACAGTTTCGGAAACAGGCTACGGAAGATTGACGAATATCAATGAATATCGTATGCAAAGCCGAGGCGGCAAGGGTATGATCAATTATCATACCGATAAATACGGAAATGTTGCGGCAATTAAAGTTGTTGATATTGATGATGACATAATACTGATTGCAGATAATGGAACTATTATCAGAATAGCTGCCGATACGATAAGTAATTATTCGCGTCACAGCAGAGGCGTAAAGATAATGAAGCTTGCGGAAGATGCAAAAGTGGTAACGCTGGCGAGAACCTCAAAAGAAGAGAAGTACAGCGAAGATACCGATGATGATAACCCGCCGGAAGATACAGATGTTATAACAGAAGAATAAAAACAGACCCCGCCGATACACACAGCGGGGTCATATTATACCTAATAGTGATTATAAAACGTAAAACAATATACAGAAAAAGTGCATCAAACTTCCGATTATAATAAATATATGGAATACGGAGTGCATATATCTTTTTTTCTTTCCGACTCCGTACAAAACAGCACCTATAGTGTAGCTGATACCGCCCAAGAAAAGGAATATCAAGCCACCCTTGCCTATCACTGTCATAAGCTTGCCAAGAACGGGTAGTATGCACCAGCCGAGGGCTACATAAAATACCATGCCTAGTACTTTGAATTTCTCCAGATTCACGGCAGTGAGCGTCACGCCCAAAATAGCAAGCCCCCACACAATACCGAAGTATACCCAGCCAAGAGCTGTGTTGTATTCACGCAGAGCGCAAAGAGCCATAGGAGTATAGGTGCCTGCGATCAACAGGAAAATTGTGCAGTGATCGAGAACTCTGAAAACACGTTTCGCTTTAAGATTAGGACTTAGCCCATGATAGATGCTGGACATACTGTAAAGCAAAATCATCATTGAGCCAAATATCGATACCGACACAACGCTGTAGGCGTTTCCTTTTTTCGCTGCAAATACTATACACAGTACAGCCATAGCAATACCCATCGCACCGCCTACAATATGACTTACCATGTTGAATATTTCCTCACCCCTGGTATAATCGGGTATGGGAATTTTTTCTTTTTTTGCTTCCATTCTATCACCCACATAGCTTTTTAATGTATTATACCATGAAATCTCGAAAATATCAATACAGTATTATCATGTAATTACGGCTACTCACCCTGTTTTGTGGGGCTACTCGCCCCACACCCTCGGCAGCTTTTTTGAAAAAAAGCTGCGCAAAAAACTTTCTATTCATAAATGAGCAAATCTGAAAATTGTACAAAAAACTTGTCGTTCCCAACGTAGTGAGGAATCTTTTAAGACCCTTCACTGCGTTCAGGGTGACAAACAGAACAAATATATTGTACACAATCACGAACAATTATAAATTTGCTCATTTAATAGTTTTTATCTATCAAAGCCGTGGTTGTGTAATTAAGTGTTCTTTGTGACAGATGTTTCGAGCTTGTTGTATATTGCACTGATTATAAAGCAGATAATGCCGCCGGAAATAAACGCAACAACGCGAGTAAGCGAGTTTTCATCTATGATATCTATTGTTACCAGTTTAATTATACAAAGCATTACTACCACAAGACCATAAAGTCTGAGTCCTTTTGATTTTATCTTAAATCCAACAATAATACATGCAAGCGAAGTTAGCATTGTTATTATGCTGAATATCGCAAAGAAATCAAAGTTATTGTAGTAACAGCTGCATATTGCATTCATAAGAGCAGTTATCCCTATTCCGATAATAATTTGGACGTATACATTTCGATTGTTCTTCAGCATTTGCTTTGCTTTTATAAAATACAGAGCGATTGTTAACAGTACAAGCACTGTCTTTGTAAACATAAAACCAATATTACTAATGGGAAGCTGCCTTTCTGCTATTTGTACAAGCGCGGTTAGATATATAATAGATGATATAATACTCACCATATAGTAATAAATTGATCTATATTTACCGTTATACTTAAATAGATATACACCAATATTAATTACACATAATACTATAAGTGCGCTGATAATTGGGAATCCTACAAGTTCTATTGCATCGAGAAGCTGATATATTATTGCCGAGAATGATACATTTACCCAAAGATACAGTGCGTATCTTGGCAATACCTCGAAGAATTTTGTTCCTTCTCCCCTCTCTTTCAGTATCAATATGAACGTAAGAATAATCGCTGCATGCGCGACAGCTGCCAGACTTCCGATAACTCGAAGCGGTGCAGCCTCAGTCACGCTCATTTCATACCACCTGTTGTTGAATACTTGCGCTACATCTATCAATTCTGAATATCCTATAGAAAGCATATATAAAGAATTGATTATCATGGATATCCAAATAAACGGGCGCATGGAGTCTCGTTTTTTGAACCAATAAATAGCAACTGCACAGGCTGCAAATACCAGGAAGAAAGTCTGATTATCAAGCAAGTATGTGTATATTTTGAACAAAAAGAACTTAGATTCAAGTCCGTCAGACAGCATTGTAATATATGAGGAGAAGATAAATGCCGAAAGAAGATTTGCGATAGTGCGCTTGCTTTGCGCAAAACTCCATGAGTATACGATCGAAATTGCCGAGACAAACAGCAGCATTATAATATCGGCAGGAATTATTTTTCCGTCACTGTTAACCAAAGTAGATAATGATACTATACCGATAAATATTGTAAGCAAGGATTCGATTCTTACGGTGTAATACAGAACCGATGGTTTCTTTCCTTCGTATTTCACGAAGAAACAAATCAGATTAAGCACTGTATATTCGATAATGATCAGCGATGACATATATAATAAGTCTATATTTAAGTTGATTGACAATATGCTTGCACTTATAAATATGTATTCGGCGAGTTTTAATCTGTCAAAATACTTCTGTTTTGTTTTTTCGTCCAATATGTACCACAAAACTACTCCTGTGGCGCACACTGCAAACAAATAACATGTGCTGATTAATCCGTTTCTGATATCCGAATATGCGATAAATGTCATATATATCGCTTCAAATATTAGTGTAAACGTGGCAATCTTTGTGATACCGGACAGCTTGGTCTTCTTCATTATCACAGCCAGCAGCAATACATAAATAAAGATGCACGGAACAGAACCTTTAATGATAAGATCATCATATGAACCATATATCATTGTAATTACTGTGAATACGGATATGATTAAAATCGATATTTCGGAAAGACGATTGCTGAAGTCAAGTTTTTGATTAATGAGAAGAGTGATAAACAAATGCAGCATATAGCACACAAGCAGTACAGTCATAATAATTAACGCGGAATGACCGGAATTCAGATCTTTTGCTAAATGATCTGTGACTGAGGCTGCTGAGACCGTAGTTGTTATGCCCCATAATATAATATTAGCAATATGAATTATTCCTGATACAGTGAAAAGCTTACCTGCGTTTTGTTTGATCGCCAATACAGAATTAATATCTGCAATTTTTGAAGACTCCATTATTTCAATCGATTCTTTTTCAAGAGTATTCGATGAAACAGAAACTAAATAAGAAACAAAGAACGCTGCAAGTATTTGTACTAAATTAAGTATTATTATTATTGAATAACTAAATATTTCTTTCTCTTTTGGTATAGAATCTGCGATAACTATAGTGGTGTACAGCAGTAAAACCTGCGACATGATAAGCCCAAATCGGTATGTTTTTCTGCAGAAGAAAATATTTCCGACAATAATTACCGTGAGTGCAGCGATTTGATATAAAGAAAGAATAACAAGTTTTTCGGGCGATGTGTACAAAGTTGTATAACCGAAAGCAATTGAAATAGCGGTGCCGGCATGAGCGATAATGCTGAGACTCAGCGAGTCAAGGCGTTTGGACATGTAGAGTGCTATGCATGACCAAACGAGAATAAGACCGAAAGCCGCGATTTCATTAAGTATGTCAAAATAAATATGTGAAACAAGCGTAGTGATAAAGAACGTTCCGAAACCGCAGCCAATGAGAGCCTTTGGAAATGCGGACTTGTCTTTTTTGGAAAGAAACGCGCCCGCGCCTATAAATCCGCAGCTGACAACAAACATTGCCGCCGCCTTTGCCCCATTTGATACAACATCGGTACTGAGCGTACAAAACAATATAAGACCAATAAAAATCATTATTGACGCTACAATACTAAAAAATTGACTTGCAAACCAACCTTCACCTGCCGACTTGATCGTTATCGGCTTGCGTGGTGCAGACTTCTCTTTGTATGGAGAATTACTCTGGGCAGAAGTGTAGCCGGATTCCGAGATGTTTGTATTATAAACTTGAGCCGTTTTGACCTCGCTGTCCACAGCTGTTTTTGAAGGTACTGCGACATTTTCAGCAGTTGCCGAAGCAGCAACATTTTCGTTGATATCCGCGGTTTTCTCGGA
>CADCOF010000160.1 GCA_902802975.1 uncultured Ruminococcus sp.
CAGGCTATAAAGCTAGCGGCATGCTGCCGCACCCAATTCGCGCTCAAACTTTACTTATAACGCAAAACAAGGCTCGCGCCCAAACATCAGGCTATAAAGCTAATGTTTGTATTTAGTTGGTGTGCGAACTGCCCGCGGGTGCAACCCGCTGCAACCCGCAAATTAGTTCTGATATGATTGTGTTTGAAACTAAAAAGCCGTTTGTGGTTAAGCATATTGAATCGTTCAAAATTTTTACATATCCATGCTTTTCAAAACGTCTTGCACATGAGATCAGATTTTCCGGCACCGGCTCGCCGTAACGCTTTTCATAATCGTGATATCGAAGTCCTTCGTTCAATCTCAGCGCAAGCGATATATATTCCTCTTGCCCGCCGCCCTCTCCGTCGGGAATAATTACGCCCTTGTAATAATTATCTATCGATCGCGGACAATATGATCTCCTTCCGTCAATAAACGAGTGCGCCGCGGGTCCCAGTCCAAGATATTCCTCACATCGCCAGTATTTCAGATTATGACGGCTCTCGTATCCGATTTGTGAAAAATTTGATATTTCATACTGATGATAGCCACACTCCGAAAGCTTTTGTACGGTAAACTCATACATTTTGCAGACTGTATCTTCATCGGGCAGATTCAGAGTCGGGCGCATTTTATAGTAAGGAGTACCCTCCTCAATCGTCAGCATATATGCGGAAATATGCCGCGCCCCCATTTCTTTGCACATGTCTATACTGCTGCCCAGACTTTCCATCGTCTGGCGGCTTATTCCAATCATCAGATCAAGCGACAAATTTGTTATGCCTTCACAGCGTATTTTCTCGGCGGCGTTCTGTGCGTCTTTCAGAGTGTGCCGTCTTCCAAGTATCCGCAGCTCATTGTCATTTGCGGACTGCAGCCCCATCGACACACGATTTAATCCATATGATCGGAGCTTTTCAAAATCAAGCTGCATTGCCGATCTTGGATTCACTTCCATTGTGCATTCTTTCGCTTGTCCAAATGACTCAGACGCGGTATTAAGTATTTCGCATAGCCTTTCGGTTCCCAGAATACCGGGTGTGCCGCCTCCAAGATATATCGTATCCGCAGAATAAGCCGACGCATATGAACGAAGTTTATCGCATGTAAATTTTGTATAGCGATTCATCATTTCCTCGTTCGCCGTAAGCGAGTAAAAATCACAGTACGGACATTTTCCGCTGCAAAATGGAATATGTATATACAGACCGATATTTTTCAAAAAACACACCTCTGATTATCCGAAAAATGGGGACGGGCAGAAGTACAAAAATACTTCTGCCCAGTTTGGAAGGTATATGAAAATTAGTAGAACGCTGTTTTAACTTTGCTCATTATACTATATATTTATTACGAATTCATGAACAAATAGAAAATTCTAAAACGATTTATAAATTTTGTCGCAGTTAACTATATTATTGAAATTATACAATCAAATCTGTTCAATACGAATAATACATCTCTATAGCTGCATATATATTCCATACCGAACAAGAAAGGAATGGCGAAAATGACAGAATTTTTCCCGGAAGGAATATTATTGAACACTTCGGAAAATAAAGCAGCCACAAGCAGCCTTGCTGCGCTTTATGAAGCTATGTATAAACAGAAAATCCTGGAAGGACGCGCTGTTATGTGCAGCAAAGAACATGACCTGATTGTAGACCTCGGGGGAATACGCGGTGTTATTCCGCGTGAAGAAGGCGCGCTTGGAATTCGGGAGGGTTATGTGCGCGACATTGCTGTGATAACGAGAGTAAACCGTCCTGTCAGCTTTGTTGTAACTGATATTTCGGACAATAAGAATGTGCGTCTGTCTCGGCGTCTGGCGCAGCAGCTATGCAGTGATAATTATATAAGCAGGCTTGTTCCGGGTGATATAATCAACGCAAGAATAACTCATTTTGAAAGCTTCGGCGCGTTTGCGGATATCGGCTGCGGAACAGCGGCACTTTTGCCCATATCAAACATGTCTGTATCGAGGATAAACCACCCATCGGAAAGATTTTCTGTCGGCGAAGACATAAAAGCTATTGTTAGCAGCACCGAAAACGGCAGAATTTGCTTAAGCCACAAAGAACTGCTTGGAACATGGGAAGAAAACGCTAGCCGATTTGAGATAGGGCAAACAGTCACCGGCGTTATCCGCAGCATTGAAAGCTACGGTGCTTTTGTGGAACTTACGCCGAATCTTGCCGGGCTTGCGGAGCTTAAGAGCGGAATTCGTGTCGGTATGCAGGTAAGTGTTTACATCAAAAATATTATTCCCGAAAAGATGAAAGTTAAACTGATAATCATAGATTCATTCGAATCAGAAACAAATAAGCCTCAGAATACAGGATATTTTTTCACAGGAACAAAAATAAACAGATTTACGTATTCGCCGGAATGCTGCAGCAGAGTTATCGAAACAGTATTCATTTAACGGGCGGGCGGCGGGGCGCCGCACCCAGTTCGCGCTCAAACTATATGCAAATCCAAACTATAAGACCCGCGCCTAACTCAATTGTTTGACGCGGGTGATATTCCTATTTGTGGTTATATAACACTGTTTAAGTTTTGAGAGTGGAGTATGGGAATCATGTTACCATAAAACTCAAAACTCAAAACCACTAAAGTTCCTCACAGCTCTTCATAATTGCACCCTTTGAAGATGTGCTTACAAGCTTTGCATAACGCGCAAGCCAGCCCGTTGTGATTCTCGGCTTATGAGGTACATAATTTGCTTTTCTCTGTGCAAGCACTTCATCGGAAACCTCAAGGTTGATAGACGCGTTCGGGATATCAATGCTGATGATGTCGCCCTCTTCTATGAGTCCGATCTCGCCGCCGTCAGCTGCTTCCGGACAAACATGTCCGATAGACGCGCCTCTCGACGCACCCGAAAAACGTCCGTCTGTGATCAAAGCAACAGTTTTATCAAGCTTCATGCCGGCAAGCGCACTGGTTGGATTGAGCATTTCTCTCATACCGGGGCCGCCCTTCGGTCCTTCATAGCGGATAACAACTACATCGCCGTCCACGATCTTTGAATTGTAGATCGCCTTAATTGCATCGTCCTCACTGTCGAAAACTCTTGCGGGACCTTTGTGAACGAGCATTTCCGGCGCAACCGCACTTCTCTTTACAACGCAGCCATCCTTTGCAATGTTGCCCCAAAGAATCTGAATGCCGCCCGTTTCGCTGTATGGCGCGTCAATAGTTCTGATTGAATTTGTATCTTTAACATATGCGCCTGCGATATTCTCCCCTACGGTCTTGCCTGTAGCCGTGATGAGAGTCAAATCGAGCAGACCCTTCTTTGCAAGTTCCGACTGAACAGCCGGAACGCCGCCCGCTGCATTAAGGTCCTGCATATGCGTCGGACCGGCGGGAGCCAAGTGGCAGAGGTTCGGAGTTTTCTCGCTCATCTCGTTAAACAGCTTCAGGTCGAGCTTTACGCCCGCCTCGTTTGCAATGGCAAGAAGGTGGAGAACCGAATTTGACGAGCAGCCGAGTGCCATATCGCACGCAAGCGCGTTGCGAACGGATTTTTCGTTGATGATATCTCTCGCCTTGATGTCTTTCTCGACAAGATTCATGATAGCCATGCCGGCATGCTTTGCAAGGTCAATACGCGCACCCGAAACAGCGGGGATTGTACCGTTGCCGGGAAGAGCGATACCGAGAGACTCACACAAACAGTTCATGCTGTTTGCGGTGTACATTCCGGCGCAGGAGCCGCAGCCGGGACATACGCCGTGTTCGCACTCTGTAAGCTTTGCCTCGTCGATTATTCCTGCCTTGTACGCGCCTACTGCCTCGAACATCTTGGACAGCGACACTTCCTGATTGTCATATGTTCCGGCAAGCATCGGACCGCCCGAGCAAACCACTGCGGGAATATTCAATCTGACCGCACCCATTACCATGCCGGGCACGATCTTGTCGCAGTTCGGAATGAGTACAAGTCCGTCAAAAGCGTGAGCCTGTGCCATTGTCTCAACGGAATCCGCAATAAGCTCTCGTGAGGGCAGCGAATACTTCATGCCCAAATGACCCATTGCAATACCGTCGCATACGCCGATAGCGGGAACCATGATCGGTGTGCCGCCTGCCATTCTGACGCCTGCCTTTACAGCCTCTGCGATCTTGTCCAGATGAATATGACCGGGAACTATCTCGCTGTGTGCCGACACAACGCCGATAAGCGGTCTGTCAAGCTCTTCCTTTGTATATCCCATAGCGTAGAACAAGCTTCTGTTCGGCGCACGCTCTACACCCTTTGTTACGTTATCACTTCTCATGTTAACACATCTCCCAATGAGTATATATTATTTTGTCAGGCGAACCTTGCCTCTCTGCAATGCGGTCGCACCTGTGCGGCACATCTCGAGAATAGTATACGGTTTCAAGTTCTCGATATACGAATCAAGCTTGATCGGCTTTCCGGTAAGCTCAAATACTATACTGCCATCCGAAACATCTATTATCTTTGCTTTGAAAATAGATGAGATCTCCAGCAATTTGCTTCTGATGTGTTCGTTGCACGCAACCTTTACAAGCAACAGCTCACGAATAAGGCTGTCGTTCGGATCTATCTCGTACATTCCTTCATACTCATAAAGCTTCTTTGTCTGATTAACGATCTGCTTGATCTCTTCCTCATCGCCGGTAAGACCTATCGTAACACGCGACAAAGTGTTGTCATTTGTTGCCGATACAGTAAGGCTGTCGATATTAAAGCCCCTTTGACGGAAAAGAGATGCAATTCTCGTCAGAACGCCCTCGTGGTTATCCACAAGAATGCTCAAATATGTTTTCTTTTTCACTCGAACACGCCTCCTTACTCGTAAATAATATCGTCAACAGTGCCGCCGCCCGGAATCATAGGCAATACGCGCTCGTCCTTATCGATAAGGCACTCTATCCAAACGGGACCTGTACACTTCATAGCTTCGTCAAGCGCAGCCCTGAACTCATCAGCCGTTCTGCATGAAAAACCCTTCGCGCCGAAGCCCTCAGCTACCTTGACATAGTTTGTCTTTCTGCAGGGGTCTGTTGAGGAATACCTCTTTCCGTAGAACATCGTCTGCCACTGTCTTACCATACCGAGAACCTCGTTGTTAACGCATACGGAAATAACGGGTACCTCGTAAGAAACTGCGGTGCAAGCCTCGTTCATGTTCATGTGGAAAGAGCCGTCGCCCGTGATATGGAAAACGTGATCCTTGCCGGTACCGATCGCTGCGCCGATAGCTGCGCCATAGCCGTAGCCCATCGTACCGAGACCTGCGGAGGTGAGGAAGTTTTCGGACTTAACATGATGCAGATACTGAGCCGCCCACATCTGATGCTGACCAACGTCAGTAACGAACAGACCGTCCTCGCCGGCTGTTTCGCTGATGATATCCATGATCTCTTTCGGGTGAAGTTTTCCGCCGCCCGTTGAATACGGAACGTCTCTTCTCATCGAATTAAGCTCGTTAAACCACTCGTCATGAGTAGTTGTCTCGATAAGCGATTCCATTTCGCCGAGAACTTTCTCAGCGTCACCGATAACATGATAATCGGTCTTAACGTTCTTATCGATCTCGCTCTGATCGATATCTATCTGAATGATTGTAGCTTTCTTAGCAAATTTTGAAGGAGTCAGCGCAACTCTGTCGGAGAAACGGCTGCCTATAGCAATAACAACGTCAGCCTCATTGAGTGCGCGGTTTGCCACAACAGAGCCGTGCATTCCTGCCATGCCGAGGTTCTCCTTCATATCCCAGCGCAGAACACCTACTGCCATGAGCGTGTGTGCCGCGGGAATGTTGGCTTTTTCGATGATCCTCTTGAGTATCTTGTCGGCATTTGAATTTTTTATGCCGCCGCCGAAAAGAATAGCGGGCTTCTTTGCGTTATTGATTACCTTTGCGATTTCTTCAAGGTTATCGCCGGAATAGCTCATCTGGCGATCAGGAATCTGCTTCGGCTCGGGAGTATATTCACACATTGCAGCTGTAACGTCCTTAGGAATATCAACAAGAACCGGACCGGGTCTGCCGCTGATAGCGATTTTGAACGCTTTGCGGAGAGTATCCGCGAGGTCTTCAACTTTGCGAACAATAAAATTATGCTTTGTGATAGGCATAGTAACGCCCGCAATGTAGATTTCCTGGAAACTGTCGCGTCCGATAAGCGAGTTGGGAACATTAGCGGTGATCGCAACCATGGGAACGCTGTCCATATACGCCGTTGCGATACCTGTAACGAGATTTGTCGAGCCGGGACCGCTTGTTGCGAGAACTACGCCTGTCTTGCCGGTAGCTCTTGCGTAACCGTCCGCTGCATGTGACGCACCCTGCTCATGGGCTGTCATAATATGAGTAATCTTATCGCTGTTATTATACAGAGCGTCGTAAACATTCAGAATTGTTCCGCCCGGATAACCGAAAACTACATCAACTTCGTTTTCGAGCAGAACGTTTACAACGATCTGTGAACCGTTAATATTCATTTATAATCAGTCCTTTCCATCATAATTAGTGTGGAGTTTTTAGAGTGGAGTGTGGAGTTGTGTTGCCTATAGTTCAACACTCACTTTTATTAATCAAATAGTATTATTTAGATAATGTCTAAATTACTAAAGCTTTGAGCTTTACGCTTTTAGCTAATTAATTCCACTTTCAACTTTCCACTTTAAATATCAAGCTTAAACAACCGAAATCTTATGCTTCGGCTACTACATCTACCTCAACCAAAACGTTCTTCGGAAGAGTCTTCACTGCCACACATGAACGTGCCGGCTTCGAAGTGAAGTACTTGCCGTAAACCTCGTTGAATGCCGCAAAATCACCCATATCGGCGAGGAAGCAAACCGTCTTTACTGCTTTGTCAAGGCTCGAACCGGCTTCTTCCAATACAGCCGAAAGGTTCTTGCAAACCTGTTCTGTCTGCGTCTCGATAGTTGTGGCTTCAACTGCGCCGCTTGCCGGGTTGATAGCGATCTGACCCGATGTGAACACGAGACCGCCGACCTTTACTGCCTGTGAATACGGACCGATAGCGTCCGGTGCATTCTTTGTATATACTTTCTCTGACATAATATTTTACCTCGCTTAGTTTAATATCTTAAAGCCCTGTTCGGCGAGTGCCCTGCGGACTTCTTTAATATGCGCACGATTCTTCGTTTCAAGCTCTATTCTGATGATACAGCTGTTGATATCGGTGCCCTTTTCTGCATGCTCGTAATTTACGGCAACGATATTTGCGCCTGTCTGTGCAATAATTGCAGACATATCGCGCAGCTGACCGGGCTTATCCGTAAGCTCAATAGAGAGTTTTTCGAGACGACCGGACTTAAGCAAACCTCTGTCGATTATTCTCGACAAGATTGTGACGTCGATATTACCGCCGGACACAACGCACACGGTGTTTTTGCCCTGAACCGGGAGCTTATTGAACATAACCGCAGCAACCGACACTGCGCCTGCGCCCTCTGCAACGAGCTTCTGATTCTCCATCAAAGCAAGTATCGCGTTGGCTGTCTCGTCATCTGTTACCGTAACGAAATCATCAACGTATTTGCTGCACATTGTGAACGTATTCTCACCCGGCTGCTTAACAGCGATACCGTCGGCAAATGTTCGAACCTCGTCAAGCGTAATGATATTACCATCGCCCACCGACTTAACCATAGACGGCGCGCCCTGCGCCTGAACGCCGTAGACCTTTACGTCGGGGCGCAGCATCTTTACGGTATATGCAATACCCGAAATAAGTCCGCCGCCGCCAACGGGAACAACGATAGCCTCAACGTCCGGATTTTCGTTCAATATCTCGATGGCGATTGTGCCCTGACCTGCGATAACATAATCATCGTCAAACGGGTGAATAAAAGTATAGCCCATCTCGTCACGGAGCTGCAGCGCGCGCTGATACGCATCGTCATACACACCGTTTACAAGCTCTATCTGCGCGCCGTAAGAACGCGTTGCCTCGATCTTTGAGATAGGCGCAACATCAGGCAGACAAATAACGGCCTTGATGTTGTTTCGCTGGGCTGCAAGCGCAACGCCCTGTGCATGGTTTCCGGCGGAACATGCGATAACGCCTCTCGCCTTCTCCTCATCTGTCAATCTTGATATCTTGTACGCCGCGCCTCTTACTTTAAACGAACCTGTTATCTGAAGATTTTCGGGTTTTATGTACAGATTCACATCGGGATTGATTTTCGGAGCGCGGATAAGCTCTGTATTTCTGATTATACTTTTAAGTGCGAATGCAGCCTGGTATACATTTTCAAGCTGAAGCATTGTTGTCAGTTCCTTTCAAATTGATTGAGTTAATGAGTTAAGTTTAGCAACTCTTGTTCATATCTCGGCGCAGACAAGATCGCCCATCTCGCTGCATGTTACCTTTGTAACATTTTCGTCCTTACCTGCGATATCCACAGTTCTGTAGCCCTTATCCAGAACTGCGTTAACAGCGTTTTCGATATCGTTTGCTTCGTCGATCATATCAAACGAATATCGGAGCATCATTGCAACAGAAAGAATAGTTCCGAGAGGATTTGCAATATTCTGCCCTGCGATGTCGGGTGCCGAACCGTGAATCGGCTCGTACATTCCAAGCGTTGTGGAAGAAAGGCTTGCGGACGGCATCATGCCGATTGAACCTGTCAGCATACTTGCCTCATCGGAGAGAATGTCGCCGAACATATTCTCCGTAACAATAACATCAAACTGTCCGGGATTTCTGATAAGCTGCATAGCGGTATTGTCAACGAGTATATCGCTGTACTCTACGTCGCTGTACTCCTCGGAAAGTCTGTGCATTACCTTACGCCAGAGTTTTGACGAATCAAGTACATTCGCCTTATCCACTGAATGAACTCTGCTGCCTCTTTTTCTTGCTGTCTCAAAGGCAACTCTGCCAATGCGCTCTATCTCGTGTTCGGAATAGATCATCAAGTCCGTTGCAACTGTCTCGCCGTTTTCCTCAAATGTTTTATGTTCGCCGAAATAGATACCGCCTGTCAGCTCTCTGACGATCATAAGATCGAGACCGTCTTTAATTCCTGTCTCCTTGAGCGGAGACGCGCTTTTGAGCTGTGAGAACATTTTAGTCGGACGAAGATTTGCAAACAGACCAAGCTCCGCTCTAACTTTGAGCAATGCTTTTTCCGGACGTTTGAGCGGGTCGATATTATCCCACTTGTAGCCGCCGACTGCGCCCAGAAGAACGCTGTCGCAGTTTTTGCAGCGTTCGAGACCTTCATCTGTTATCGGAACGCCGAATTTATCGATGGACGCGCCGCCTATATCAACGTAATCTTTTTCAAATGTGTGACCGTATTTTTCGCCGATCTTATCGAGCACCTTGAGTGCCTCGTCAACGATCTCCGGTCCGATACCGTCACCTTTCAGTACAGTTATTTTTTTATTCATAATATTCACCTTTTTTTAGTGTGGAGTGTTGAGAGTGGAGTTGTTTTGGTAATGTGGAATGATTGTGCTAATTCGCAATGCAAACTGTGCCAAAAGTTCTGAGCATGAACCCCTCCACCGCCTTACAGCGGCTGGGAGCCGTTGCCAACGGTTGGGAACCGCCCCCCGGCGGCTGCGAAAGCAGACGTGACGGAGGGGTTATACTGCGGTAATTTTCGTTTTGGCACACTCTC
>CADCOF010000161.1 GCA_902802975.1 uncultured Ruminococcus sp.
GACCGACACGGCAGTGGAGACGGTGGCACGGCTGCGAAAGCAGACGTGACGGAGGGGTTATACTGCGGTAATTTTCGTTTTGGCACAGTCTGAATGCGCAATTATTTGTGAAGTCGTGCTTTATTACAACGATGATAAATTGTTGCAGTGCGAAGAATTGTGAACGAAAGTGAAAAGCTCATATCGAGCATTCATTGCACATTGCTAATTGAATTCCGAATTAGCAAAACAACTCCACTCTCAACTCTCAACACTCCACACTGAAAAAAGCGTTTAGGAAAAGATTTATGTCGTTTACTATAACTGCACAGTAAAAAATATGTTAAATGATAAAAATTTACATAGTATTTACAAAATGTTAATGCAATTAATAGTAAAACAGCTTGTGATGAGCGGTTTGTGAACGGTTTGTTTGTTATAATATTACCATAAGGAAATCCAAAAAAAATTGATGAAAACGGAAAGCAAGATATTACTAACAGTTGGGAGTGGAATTTTTGTTGACTATTATTTGTGAGTACATCTCGCAATGCTACATCACACTACTGCTGCTTTCTGCACTGACGGTCATACTTATCGCCAACCGAAAGACGAAAATAGACGGCACACAATATGTATGGGCTATCATGGGGCTTACGTTTGTTGTAACAAGTTGCGAATACCTCGAATACTGGTGCAATACATACGATAAGCCTGTATGGATATTGTATGTAAAAACAGCGTTAGTCTATTTGATATACCCGCTTGTCGGTTTGCTGGAGCTGTATCTTGTGGTGCAGATAAAGCATAAGGTCTGGATAGTTATACCTTATGCGATGTATTCCGTCTTAGTGCTGATAAATATGTTTGGCGTACCCATTATATATATGTTTTACCCCAGTCATTCGTTTGCCGGGGGATATCTGCGAATACTGCCGGCCGTGATGGAATTCTTTTATTTGATATTACTCATGTTCTATTCACCACAGTTTTTCAAAAGCGGGAACTACTCGAAATCGCTGATCGTTATATTTATGGTATTGGCAACGATAATAACAACGCTCTTTGAAATAGGGCAGATAGCCGTAGATCACACCGATGAAATAATCGCGATAGATATTCTCGTATATTATTTTTACCTTGCGGCAATACAGAACACAAATGTGCAGGCGGAGCTTTTTGAAAGAAAACTGGAGCTTGAAAAAGCTAAGACCGAACTTGCGGAGAATCGCCTCGCGCTTGAGGAATCGAAAACCCAAACGCTTATGGCGCAGATACAGCCGCATTTTATAAACAATTCTCTTATGGCTATACGGGCGAGGTGCTTTGATTATCCCGAAATATACGAGAGCATAACCAACTTCTCACGCTACCTCAGATCGAATTTTGAAGCCATCGGCAATACTAAGCTGATACTCTTCGAGCAGGAGATGGATAACATCGAAGCATATCTTTCGCTTGAAAGGGCAAATTTCGGAGACAGGCTGAACATCGAATATGATATCGACTTCGATGATTTTCTTGTGCCTGCGCTCTCCGTCCAGCCGCTTGTGGAAAATGCCGTGCGTCACGGTGTCGGTACCTACGACGAGGGCGGCACCGTTACTATAAGCGTTCACAGAGACGGCTGCAGCATTATTGTCGAAGTGTGCGACAACGGTATTGGCAGGAAGGACATCACCGAGCAGCAGGATAAGCGACGCGGTATCGGTATCGACAATGTACGCAAACGGCTTAGCCACATGATGAACGGAAGGCTTGACATAATAAGCGGAGAGAACGGCACCACCGCCAGGATAACGATCACCGAGCCGCAGGTAAAAAAGGAGAGCGAGGAAAAATGATAACATTATCGGTAGATGATCAGCCGGAGATCGTAGAGCTGATGAAGAAAATAATCTGAATATAACTCAAAAACTGCTTACAGATCGGAATCTGCGGGCAGTTTTTTATTGTCAAAGGAAAATGAAAAAAATCACAAAATTCACACAATATTTACAATTAAAATACCGAAAACCGGCTCTCGATGAACGGTTCGTGAACGGTTCGGTTGATATAATAAAAATGAAAAATTGTTTCTCTCAGATAATTCAAAAATATTGTGTGAAAGGGTTGACAGGGTAATGACAATTTGGTACGCTTTTACAAGCAAGCAAGGCATAACTGCACCTTTTTACAAACAAATACATGGATACAAGCGTACTCTGTGGGATAATTGCGTCCCGCAGGGTGCGCTTTGCTGTTTGTTAGGAGGCGGTTAATTTGATCGTTTATGCTATACACGTTTCGCTGAAGGATATGCTCAAGGAAACACAGAAAGCATTCAAGTTCGATAATATGAGCGGCACGTTGGTCTGTGTTTACTATCCCGATTTTATGGACGGTATCAACGCTGCCGGCTGGCATATCCACTTCGTTTCCGACGACCGACAAAAGGGCGGTCATGTGTTTGATCTTAAAATGAAGAGCGGTCAGCACAGCTCGATAAGATCAGCAAGATCGAGATTCAGCTTCCGACCGATCCCGTGTTTGATACATATTCGTTAAAGGAAGCGTCCGGCGATGATATTAAAAAGGTCGAGCAGGGTAAATAACCTATCGCAGACCTTATAATAACAATTTTTATTTTGAAAGGAAAATGAATTATGAAAATCAATAAGAGAAATGACGGCAGCAAGCTCACTGTCTACATAGAGGGCAGACTCGACACATCGACCTCGCCTGAGCTTTCCAAGGAATTGGAAACATCTCTCGACAGCGTAACGGAGCTTGTATTCGACCTTACGCTTTTGGAGTACATCTCCTCTTCCGGGCTGCGTGTCCTGCTTTCTGCGCAAAAGACTATGAATGGCAAGGGTACAATGGTCGTCAAGAATGTGTCCGAAATGGTTATGGAGGTTTTTGAAATTACGGGATTTGTAGATATACTGACTATTGAGTAAGGAAGTGACCGAATTGTCAAAAAAGGTTTTTCGTGATAAGTACACGGACAATTTGACCTCACCGGATCAGTTTGATAAGTATATTAAGATAATGAATCCGAAGATATGGGTGATACTTGTCGCTATGATAATCGTATTGCTCAATTTGATGGCGTGGATGTATTTTCAGAACAAAATGGTCAGGATACCGACCGTCGGAGTGGCGCAGGACGGCGAGATCGTCTGCCGGATAAAGGAAGATGATAAATCGAGCTTTGACCGCCTTGAGGGCAAGGGCGAGCTTTACGTTTACGACGCGGACAAAGCATTTGACGAGTTTGTTTCCATATCCGATGAGCCCGTTGAGTATTCGGACAGCGATAACCGCTACGCCGCTCACCTTGCCGATATATACGTTGGCGAATGGGTGTATGAGGTGAGGTTCAAAGCCGACCTGCCCGACGGCGTGTACAAGGCAATTATCCGCGACGGCCAAGCGGCCGCAGGCAATACGCGCTCATAATTTTTTGTGAACCGCAGTATTGCGCACGCGTCGCAGGTAACAATAGAGGTGAGATTATTTGATAAAAACAAAGGTGAAAAAACCTAAGCTCAAAGGCATCGCTAAAGTCCCCATGATAATGCAGATGGAAATGGTCGAGTGCGGCGCGGCGTCGCTTTCAATGGTGCTGGCATATTACGGAAAATGGATACCACTCGAAAAGCTGCGTGAGGACTGCGACATCTCACGAGACGGCTCTACCGCTGTGAATATCCTGAAAGCAGCGAGGAATTACGGACTACAGGCAAAAGCGTACAGATTCGAGCCGGACGAACTGCGCGACGAGGGCGAGTTCCCCTGCATTATCCATTGGAATCTCAACCACTTTGTTGTGCTGAAGGGCTTTCGAGGCGGCAGGGCATATCTCAACGACCCGGCACTCGGTGAGTGTTCCGTCTCTGCGGAGGAATTCGACAGATCGTTCACGGGAGTATGTATGCTCTTTGAACCGTCGGAGAATTTCACTCCGACAGGCAGTAAAAACAGCGTCCTGAAATTTGCCTTCAAGCGCCTCAAAGGAACAACAGCCGCGCTTACGGCGGCGATTCTGCTCTCGGTAATCGCTGCACTTA
>CADCOF010000162.1 GCA_902802975.1 uncultured Ruminococcus sp.
GACCGACACGGCAGTGGAGACGGTGGCACGGCTGCGAAAGCAGACGTGACGGAGGGGTTATACTGCGGTAATTTTCGTTTTGGCACAATCTCCATTGCGCATTGCGCATTGCGAATTGCGAATTAGCTAAAAACCTTTCGGTTTTTACACAACTCCACACTCCACACTCAAACAAAGTGCTTACCATTGCTATATAATTGAATAATGGAGGTTATCAAACATGAGAGTATTATTTTGCACCAGCGAAGCAAAACCATTTGCAGCGTCCGGCGGTCTGGGCGATGTGGCAGGTTCCTTGCCGCAGGCACTCAGAGCAAGAATGATCGGCTGCAGAGTAGTTATGCCGCTCTACGGCGATATTCCGCAGAGTCTGCGCGACACCATGCACTATATCACAAGCTTTACGGTACCCGTATCATGGCGTCATCAGTACTGCGGCGTTTTTGAGGCGCGCTACAACGGCGTTCTTTACTATTTCATCGACAACGAGTACTACTTCAAGCGCAACGGACTGTATGGTTTCTATGACGATGCAGAGCGTTTTGCGTTTTTCTCGAGAGCATGCCTCGAAATGCTCCCGTATGTTGATTTCAAGCCCGATGTGATCCACTGCAACGACTGGCAGACATCACTCATTCCGGTTTATTACTACCTGTTCTACTCACATAACGGCTGGTATCACGACATAAAGAGTGTATTCACAATTCATAATATTCAGTACCAGGGCAAGTACGGCTGGGACCTCAACGAGGACGTTGTGGGTATTCCCGCACAGGACGGAGCCATTCTCGATCAGGACGGCAAGCTCAACATGATGAAGGGTGCTATTGTTTGCTCCACAAAGGTAACGACAGTAAGCCCCAGTTATGCGCTTGAGATCAAAGACCCGTGGTTCAGTCACGGCTTGGATCCGGCTCTCAACCTATTCCATTACAAGCTTTGCGGTATCCTCAACGGAATCGACAACGCAAGCTACGACCCGGCTACCGATTATCATCTCTACGCAAACTACACATATGACAATCTCTATGGCAAGAACGAGTGCAAACGCCGTCTTCAGGAGAGACTCAACCTCGACAGAAGAGAAGATATTCCGATTATTACTATGGTTTCGAGAATGGTTTCTCACAAGGGTCTTGATCTTGTTCGCGACGGTATCGACAATATTCTTCAGAACAACGATTGTCAGTTCGTTATTCTCGGTTCCGGCGACGCTGAGTATGAGGACTTCTTCCGCAACCTGCAGTGGAGATATCCGGGCAGAGTATGCTCCTGCTTCGGCTATGTAAACGAGCTTGCAAGAAAGATTTACTCCGGCGGTGACATCTTCCTTATGCCGTCCAAGAGTGAGCCTTGCGGCTTGTCGCAGATGATCGCTCTGCGTTACGGTAATGTTCCTGTTGTTCGTGAGGTTGGCGGTCTTAAGGACTCTATCACAGACAGCGGCAACAACGGCGGCAACGGCTTCACATTCCGCAACTACGACACATGGGATATGGTAAATGCTGTTAACCGTGCAATTCAGGGCTATTGGAACAGAGACGGCTGGATACAGCTCATCTGGAGATGCATGACTTCCAACTATTCCTGGGACAGATCTGCAAGCGACTACATCAACGTTTACAACGACGCGCTTTCGCAGCCTAATCCGTAATATACAAATTAAAAGAGCTTGCTTCTTTATTAAAATAAGGAGCAGGCTCTTTTTATGCCAATTATTGTCATCAACATATGTAAGTAGGACAAAATCAATGCTGCATATCTCAAAATTATTTGAACTCTTGTAATTTTTTATGATAAAATTGAAACTTGTGCTTGAATTTTGTTCATATATGTGGTAGAATATAAGCGTACATAAACTTAGAAAGCTGATCATACGTGAATGACGGCTTAAATAAAGAAGGGAGCAATTAAGTTATGAACAAGAAGAGACTTTTGTCTGCGATCCTGGCAGCAGCTATGATCGTAGCAGCAGCAAGTACTTCGATATCTGCAAGCGCAGCTGCAGTTGAAGAAGAGACCTCCGGTGCTACAGGTACTATCAAATTTGATCCCGGTGATTGGAACTCAAAGAAGATTTACTTCTACATTTGGGACGATCAGACAGGCGAGTGCGCAAGCAAGAACGGTTGGACAGCAGACAATATGTGGGGCTCAAAGAAGATCGCAGGCAAAAAACTTGACGACGGTACTTTTGAGTCTTATGAGTTTGAAATGCCCGAAGACCATGACCTCTTTGTTATTTTCTATGATCCCGACAAAGGCGCACAGACATTGGACTGCTACATCAACGCAGATGCATTTGGCGATACAGCAAAGAGAACAGGCGAGATACTCGAGAACCCCGTTGACTCGGAGAAGAGTGCTTTCCCGGTTAAGTTCGAGAAATCCGGCTTGACAACAAAACTCCACATCACTTCTTCAGGTAAAATTCAGGGCGAAATCATCACTCCCAACATGAACCCCGCTAAGGAAGTAGCAAACTTTATTGTTAATAACTATGGCGCGGTTGATAAGGTTACAAGTGAGCCGGTTGTTACACTCGACGGCATTAAGGCTGCTCTCACAGCATTTAAGGTAACTCCCGATCAGGTATGGGCAGAAGCTCAGCAGATGGAGCAGATTAAGCAGCTCGATCCAGCTACAGTTGCACAGATTCAGGCTGTTGTTGCATCACTGGCACAGCCCGACCCCGATCCTCAGCCCGATCCCGATCCTCAGCCCGACCCCGATCCTCAGCCCGACCCCGATCCCAAGCCCACAGGTGCTACAAAGATCGGTCAGACAGTTGACGGCGTTATAATCGGTGACGTTGACGGCGACGAGAATATCACAGCGTCCGACGCACTTATGGCTCTTCGTGCAAGCGTTGATCTTGCGGAACTCAATGACACTCAGGCTAAAGCAGCAGATATTGACGAAGACAACGTTGTAGACAGCTATGACGCACTCATGATCATCAGAAATTCTGTAGGTCTTGACAAGTAATTATTAAAATTATTAATCAAAACACAAATACAGACAGGGAACAGTTTTGCGCTGCTCCCTGTTTTTTTGCATAATTTTACGTTGGCTGTGCAATAATATCTACGGTGATATTATGCTAATTACAATTATCCGCACAGCTATATTGTACGCGGTGATTATTTCCGGAGTGCGGTTCATGGGAAAACGGCAAATAAGCGACCTGCAAACAACCGAGCTGGTGGTCACGATGCTTATATCCGATCTAGCGTCAATGGCACTGCAAACTCCGTCCACACCGCTTATGTACGGACTTATACCTATGGGAGTGCTGATTGTGATGGAAGTTATTCTTTCGGGCGCAATGATAAGTTCCGGAAAATTAAGGCGGCTTATCTGCGGCAATCCGGTTGTAGTTATCAACAACGGAGAAGTGGACAATGTGCAGCTGCGCAGGCTTAGAATGAGTGTGCTCGACCTTGAAGAGGCACTGCGCCAGCAGAGTATTTTTTCATTCAAAGATGTGAAATATGCCATTGTTGAAACTAACGGAACACTAAGCGTTCTTAAAACGCCCGAAGCGGACAATCCGACAGTGGGCGATATCGGTCTTACTCCCACAGAAAAAGAGATAGAGGTGATTGTTATCAGCGACGGTGAACTGAATATAGGGGCACTGGATTTTTGTGGCGCAAATAAATCAGATGTGATGCACATACTAAAGAAAAAACACCTTGAACCGAAAGATATAATGATGATGACGATGGATAAAAATATGAATTATAATATTACAAAGAAGTGAATTTATTATATGAATAAAGTGTATACAGCATGGGGTATACTTATGCTGATAATATTGCTTGGTTTTGCCGAACGTTACACGGCGGAGAATGTCGCCGAGAGTATTATAGAAGCGTCATACAACGCAAATGAAGCCGCTGTAAGCAAATCACCCGACACGTACAAATTGTGCCATGATATGTTCGATATCTGGCAGCGCAAAAAAACTGTGCTGCAAATATTCTATCCTCACCCCGATCTTGACAGTACGGATATCGCGCTGCACTCTGCGGAAATATTTGCGCAGTACGGAGATTATGTCAATGCTTGCGTTATGATCAAAACAGTCTGCAACAAAATGGAATCGATAAAAGATGGTGAATTGATATCATATACAAATCTGCTGTAAATACGGAAATTTCCTCCTCAATAAATGAAAACGCCGCACTTTTACGCAAATATTTCGGCGGTGCGTCCGATCTCACTTTGCGCGCAGTCTGCACTCAAAACGATATTCCCAATGTTTTAGTTGCATCTATGGAGGGACTTGCGGACAAAGAGCTGATCACAATGTCTGTTATGAGTCGGCTAAACGAACTCCCGCCGGGAGGAGATAACGCGCCCGACTTAATTTGGCGTGACCTGTGCGCGCGCATTGTGACGTGCAGCGACATAAAAACAGTTGCCACGATCAACGAGGCTGCGGAGCTTATGATGGCTGGCTTTGCTTGTGTTTTTGTGTGCGGATGCAAAAAAGCTTTGGCTGTCGGCGTGCAGGGGTATGCATACCGCGGTATTGAAGAACCCGAAACAGAAATACTACAGCGAGGAAGCAGAGAAGGCTTCATTGAGCCGATGAAGATCAATATTTCGCTTTTGCGCAGGAGAGTCAAGTCGCCCGACCTCAGGCTTGAGTCGCTGAAAGTTGGGGACACCGTGCCTGTAGACGTTACGATCTGTTATCTTGCGGGTGCGGCGTCTTCTTCTTTGATAGATGATATTAAACTGCGTTTGGGCGATGTGCATTTTCAAAGCGCGTTCACATCGGGCTGCCTGAGAAAATATCTTGAGGACGGGCACACGCTTTTTTCGGGTGTGGGAGTGAGCGAACGCCCCGACACCGTGTGCGCGAAGCTGTGCGAGGGGAAAGCGGCGATAATCGTTGACGGAACGCCGAGCGTGCTTATAGTGCCGCATTTGATGAAGGAAAACTTCACAACGCTGGACGATTATTCCGCCCACCCGTACTTTGCAGCGATAACGAGGTGGTTCAAATACGCGGCTTTTGCGATTTCAATATTACTGCCGGGAGTGTATGCGGCACTGGCGGGTTTTTCGCCCGAGTTTTTTCCGAATGAGCTGCTAACACGAGTTACAACGTCGGTATCCAAAACGCCTTTTTCGGTATTCACTGAGGTACTTCTCTTCACTTTTATATATGAGATCATGAGAGAAGCCGGACTGCGTCTCCCAAAAACGCTGGGACATGCCGTGAGCATAATCGGCGGACTTGTAATCGGAGACACCGCGGTGACGTCAGGCTTTATCGGCGCACCAACATTAATGATAGTCGCTTTGACGGTTATATGTTCGTATGTTATCCCTGATCTGTACGCGCCTATCTCGCTGCTGCGATTTTTATTTATAATAGCAGGAGGATTATGGGGCGTATGGGGAGTTGCGGCACTGCTGTGCCTGGTGATGTTGGAACTGTGTGCGAAGAAAAGTCTTGGAGAAGAATATGTATTGAAAAATAAAGCATAACTAAAAGTTTTTTGTCCAAATTTTTTTCAAAAAAGTTGGCGAGGTTCGGGTGGCGGGTCTCCAGTGGAGACCTCGTCGAAGACGAAGCACCGTTGGCAACGGCTTTCAGCCGACCGAACCGGTTGGGAACCGTCCCCGACGGCAGGCGAGACCCAAAGCCCCGATGGAATTGATGAAAAAGAGGTGCCATCTTGTCAAAAAATAATACTGTGCGTTTTGCGCTGATAATTCCTGTTGTTTGCTCCGCTATGTTGTATTCCGGCACGTCTCCCGTTATCTTCGCTGCTGTTCTTGCAGTTTGCGCAATAATTGCCGGTGCGGCTGTATTTCTTAATTCAGCCGGCGCAGATGTTCTCACAATTTCAAATATTCCTCTGCGCGCTGCTTTTTTTGCGATTTTTATTTTTTCGGGCGCAGTAATGCTGACCAGATTTTCACTGTTTTTGGCGCAGTTTGCAAAACTCGATCTGCGGTTTTATTCGTTCATTGCCGCGATAGTTCTGCTTTGCGCGTATGCGTCAAGATGCGGCGGCGCGGCTGTTTTGCGTACTTGTGTGCCGCTGTTTGCGATGTGTTTCGTGTTCGACATAATCATGATAATATCAATGGCGGTTCGCTTCAGATTTGAAAATATACAAAATATAATAACTTTTTTTCGTAACAATGGCGTCTCAAACATATATTTTACCGATTCGCTGCCTGCAGCATTGCTGCCGCTGACAATCATTCCCGCTGTCATGATCTCGCAGGACAAATTTCCGCGCCAAAATACTGTTGCGCCGTTCACGATTGCCGCAGCATATTTTTTTTCATCGGCTTTTTCTGTTTTGGCTTACTCTGTTATCGGCAATACCGCGCCGCTGAACACATTCCCGATATATACCGCGGTGCGGGCGTCCGGCGGCGCATTTTTGCGGTCGGACATGATATTCTTGTGCAGACAGGTAATAGGAATATTTGTTATGCTTTCGATAATGTTCTGCGGTATCCGAAAAACCGTAAAAACATCATCTGTCGGGGTAATATCATACGTGTTGGTGTTTCTGTTATCTGCCGCAATGATAAATTCATCTGTGCTGCAAAATATATTATTATCGCCAATAACAATAATGTGGATATCGTTGGCGTCTATATTACTGCTGCCTGCTATTGCCATATTCAGAAGATTAAATATAAATACCAAAAAAATATTAATGCTGACGTTTCCGCTGCTGTTTATGACAGGCTGTGACGGCGCATGCGCAGTAACCGATAATTGTGTAAGCATTATTGCAGCGGTTTGCACAGCAGCATTAATAATATCGGACAAAGCAAAGCGGCGCAAAATTCTCGCATTTGTTCTATCTATTCTTGTAATAGCAGCAACGCTGTCGGGCTGCGATGATATGCAGCTGCAAAGCAGAATGATAGTCAAGGGACTGGGGATAGACCACGATTCCAAAGGCTACAAGGTGACTGTTCAGTATATCGATAATTACTCGGACGGGGATAAGCATGAGAACAAAACGTTATCAGTGCGTGGCAGGAGTGTTTCGCAGGCTGTCGGGGAACTTAGAAATGCGTCGGGAAGTGACGCATTTTTCGGGCAGGTGGAGGCGATTGTACTAAGCAAAGATATATTTAAGAACGATCTGTACGAATCGCTGGATCACATTTTTCGATACAGTGAGGCAGTGCCCTCTGCAAGGCTGTACGTAAGCGAAGGGAGCGCAAATGAAATACTGACATTCTCCAAAAACGAAGTAATAGAGCCGATTGAACACCTGACATCAATATATCCTACCTCGAAAAAAACTGACGTGCGTTTCACGGTGCTTGGCGTGATGGACGCGCTGATGACCGATGGTGCCGCGCCGTATGCCTGCGCGCTGAAAAAGGACAATGAGGCGGTGCGGCTGACAGGCGCGGTATATTTGGCAGACAACAACCTGTACATGATGAGCGAAGAGGAGTATCTGACATTTTGTATATTAAATTCTCTGAAAAGCGAATCAACGCTGACGGTGGGTAAGTCGGTATTTGAGATGGTTTTTGTTGATACAAAGCTAAAATTGAAAGATAATACACTGAACGCCAACATTAAAATGCAGTTGAAAACACTTGAAAACGGAGACAAGCTCGTTCCGGAAGAACAGCAGCACCGGATTGAGCAATATATAGAAAATCTGACAGAAAAAAACGCACGCCGACTTTTGAATGATCGGCATGCGGATGTATTTGGACTTTCCAAAAAATCAAGTGTTTCGGGTGAGATGGAGGTGCAGGTGCGTGTAAAGGCGAAAGTTGAATAGTGCAATGTGCAATGTGCAATGAGTACTCGCTATGAGTTTTTCTTTCAATTATCCTTTTCACATTGCACAAAACTATTGCCGTTGTAATAAAGTTCAAGTCTTACAAATAATTACACTTCAACTTTTAATTTTAAGCTTTGAGTTTTGAGCTAAATAGGCTAATACTAATGTCGTTTGCTATAAATCAATTACACATCTCTCAATCCTGTTAGCGCTTCAAACTCGGAGACACTTAAATTTGCTCGTTTTGCGGCATCAACAATAGAA
>CADCOF010000163.1 GCA_902802975.1 uncultured Ruminococcus sp.
AAAGAGTGAGTCTGTAGACGGCGTTGCAAAAGTCGGAGATAAGACGGTTAGCTTCAGCTGGTCGCCTTATTCGGATTTTGACGCTGACGATATGAGCGTGATGTTTGATTATCAGCCCACAGATAAGAATGCGACTCAGGAGTGGAATATCTACTCGATCGGACGCATGGATCTTCAGGATTATACTCCGTTCAAAAAAGGCGGCAAGTGGGGTCTTGTTTCCGCATCTACGGGTAAAGTAGAAGTAGAGCCTCAGTTTGACGGTTTTGCACTTGGATTTGGTCGTACTCTTGTTGGTTTGAATAGTGACATCAATGACAGTAAAGTTTTGACATTCAAAGGCTCAAGCTGGGTACAAACTCCGTATGACCCCAATATTTTGGGAACAAACGGCAAAGCAGGTGTTTTTTACTGGGTGACCCCTTCAAATGCTTTGTATAAAGTTGAAGGTCCCGGAAGTATTTCCAAGAGTACAGAAAAGGGTACAATGGTTGTTGATCAGGGTCATTTCTACGGTGAATTCAATGATATAGTTCCTGACATGAGAACAGATGGCACAGGGTCAATTAAGCTTTTGGTAAGCAATGGTAATGCAATCAAGACAGGAGTTAATCAAATAACAGGATTTGGTAATTATTCCGATGGTATCATTCCGTTGAGAAATGCTGATGGCAAGTGGGGCTATGTTGATGCAAATGGTAGGACTATTATCCCGTTTGAATATGATGCTGCATGGAAAAATGCTTCCGACCGTTTGGTAAGAAACAGCGGCGGTCAGATGGATTGGGCATACGACGCATCTAACGGCTATGTTGTACTTTCAAAGGGTTCCAGCTACTGGCTTTACACAACAGACGGACAGCCTGTTATCGGTTCCAGTTTATTTGACGAAATTCTCCCCGTATATTACAACGGTCACGAGAAGCTCGCATGGGCTAAGAAGAACGGCCAGTGGGGCGTTATCCATCTCAACGACAGCGGCAGCGGTACAACCGGCGGCATCACAAGCTCCGATACAAGCTCCAATAACTCCAGCACACCTTCCAGCCCTGTTACAGGCAATAACGCAGCAAAGGTTCCGTTCCTCTTCGCGTCTGTAGCTGCTTTGACAGGCGCAGCATTTGCACTCTCTTCAAAGAGAAAGATCAGAAAGTAATTTTTACAGCACAATAGTTTGTTTGAGTCGGGGAACATAAGTGTTGCCCGACTCTTTTAGTAAATTAGCAATTAGCAATGTGCAATGTGCAATGGGTGAAGGTCGGACTTTACCACAACGACAATAGTTTGTGGAGTGCGAAGATTTATGATCGAGAGTGACGAACTCACAGCGAGTATTCATTGCACATTGCACATTGCACATTGAACCAAGGGGTGGTGTTTTTATGATTCATTTTGTCGAAGGCGCTGCGGGAAGCGGCAAGACTTACTTCCTTTTTGATATGCTTTGTTCACTCGCAGAACAAGGTAATAATAAATTAATATATCTGATACCGGAACAAAGTTCTTTCGAAACCGAAACGGCTTTTTTGCGCAGATTGGGACCCAAACTTTGCACAAATGTCAAAGTTATGTCGTTTACAAGGCTGTATAGTTTTGTTATGAATGAGACAGGCAGCGTTTTGCAGTGCAATATTGACGATAATATACGTAAGCTGCTTATGTCGTGTACGCTTGAGGATTTAAAAGAACAGCTCGATGTGTACAGCCGACCCGCCGCGCGAGTGCAGTTTATCGAAACGTCAATAAATGCCGTCAAGGAGTTCAAGCAGTGTGGAATTTCGCCCGAAATGCTGCTTGACGCCGCCCAATATGCTGATTCGGCAGAGCTTGAACAAAAGCTTTCGGAGCTTGCGCTGATATACGGTTTGTATAATGCGAATATTGCGCAAAGCGGCGTTGACCCGCTCGATAACGATATGCGTCTGTATAATCGCCTGATAAGTACCGGCTTTCTGAAAGGGTACGTTGTAGCCGTTGATGATTTCAGCGGTTTTACTGCTATGCAGCATAAAATTATTGAGGAGATCATGGCGCAGAGCGAGGAGTTTTATATTTCGTTTTGTATGGAGCCATCGTCAAAGGAAGACGTGTTTTTCACGGTGTCGCGCACAAAGCAGCGTATCACCGACAGCGCACGAAAGAAAAATCTGAAAATTGCGTCTCCCGTTAAGCTTACGAAAAATATGCGCGCAAAGACAGATGCCATATCGCGCGTGGAAAATATGCTGTACCGCGGCGACGATGAGATCACAGAGATAGTCGATCACAGCGGCGTTATCGCCGTAAAGGCGGGCAGCCTGCATGAGGAATGCGAATACGCTGCAGCGCGTATAAATGACCTTGCGCTGAGCGGAAAATGCAGATACAGAGATATTGCGGTCATTGCGCGCGATACGAGTAAATACGAGGGAATTATCGACGTTATTTTTGATAAGTATGCCGTGCCGTATTTTATGTCAAGACCGGAGCCGATAGACAATAAGCCGATTATTCGACTTGCCGTGAATGCGCTTGAGTTTGTTATCGCACCGAATGACGAACATAAGATAATGGATTCGATTAAAAGCGGGCTGATGGGAATTACGGCGTACAGCGCGGCGCAGCTTGAAAATTATATTTTTGTGTGGAACCTGAAAGGTCGCGATATTTTCGGCGAGTTTAAGTTTGACCCCGCGGGCTTTTCGGGCGAGATGAAAGAGGAAAGCGTGGAGCAGCTGCAGCAGTTAAACGAGACGAGAGAAAAAGCAGCGCAGCCGTTTTCTGTGCTTTTGGACGCGCTGGGCGGAGGTGGTCTGTTTACTGCGCGGGAAATTTCGCTTGCCGTTTATGAATTTATGGTCAACTGCGGCGTGCCCGAACTTCTGAAACAGCGCGCTTTGGAAAACAACGAATTTGCCGAAGAGGATCTGCGCTTGTGGAGTATGCTGTGCGATGTTCTGAACAAGATGCACGAAGCTTTAGGAAAGCGAAATATTACAGTAAAAAGATATTGCGAGTTGTTTAAGCTTGTGATCAAGGACACGGATATTTCGGACATTCCGCAGACTCTCGATCAGGTGATCATAGGAAATGCAGACAGTCTCCGATTGACAACTCCGTATGCGGTATTTGTAATAGGCGCGGTTGAAGGAGAATTTCCCCACAAGCCGACTTCCGACGGCGTATTCAGCGACGCGCAGCGCGGCAGACTGATAAGCCTGGGTCTTCCGCTGTACGACACGGTCACGGAATTATGGCTTCAGGAGAAATTTCTCGTGTACAACGCGATGTGCGCACCGCAGTACATGCTTACCGTTTCGTATCCGAAAAGTACTCCGTCGGGTGTACCTGTGCGCCCGTCATCTATAATTACAGAGATACAGCGAATATTCCCCGGAATAGATATTGTTGATACTCATGATATTCCGGAAATTATGAATGTATCGAACGAGCGCACCGCGTTGGAGCTTTACGCAAAAACCAAAAGGAGCGGAACGGCGCTGTCTTTAGCACTTGGGCGAATTTTAAGCGAAAGTGAGGAGTACAGATCAAGGCTTAATGTAATAGGCAAAAGCATCAAAAATATGAATGAGCGTATAACAAACGGCGAAACGGCAGCGGCGATGTTCGGCAGAGACAAGCGTTTGTCTCCAACGCAGATCGAGGGGTACTACTCATGCAGATTCAAGTATTTCTGCGATTACGGCATACATCTCAGGGACAGGCAGAAAGCGGGGCTTGATTCGCTTGTATATGGAAATTTAATGCACTATATTCTTGAGTTTATCATTCGAAAATATATAGAGAGCGGATACAAAGCGTTCACGGACGATGAACTGAAAGAACTTGTGTCGCAGGCGGCTGACAGATTTTTCAGCGAGGAGCTGGGCGGCAGCGAGGACAAAACGAAGAGATTCAAGTACATGTATGAGCGTTCGTGCTCAAGGGCACTCCAAGTCATTTCATACGTGATGGAGGAGCTGAAACAGTCAAAATTCAAGCCAATAGCCGTGGAACAGACCATAGGCAGAGGCTACGGCGTTGAGGCTATCGCAATTGAGGACGCCAACGGCAACGAAATAAGCGTAAACGGCACGATAGACAGAGTTGATATTATGGAAGATTCGGGCGATGTGTGGGTGCGCGTTGTCGATTACAAGTCGGGCGGCAAAAAGTTCAACTTGGGCGAGGTGATAAACGGTCTGAATCTGCAGATGCTTATTTATCTTATGACACTGTCAAGGAGTGCGGGAAACCTGCCGGCAGCTGTGCTGTACATGAAAGCGGACGGCGGCATGGTGAGCATTGACAAGTCCAGCTGCGATAACAGCAGCGCACTTCGTAATAAAGCCAAATCAGCACTCAGAGAAAAACTGGAACTGAACGGACTGAGCGTTGACGATGACGTAGTTAAGGAAGGCATGAACGCCGATAAAGATCGGAAATTTGTCAAGGCAGAGGAAGTCACGAAAAAACAGCTTGCCATGATTTTTGATATTGTTGAAGACAAACTGCGCAGTATGAGCGAGGGGCTTGACAGCGGCGAGATACCTGCTTTCCCTGCGAAAAAGCCCGATACGCAGAATATTATGTGTTCGTGGTGCGCGTTTCGAGACGTTTGCCGCATTGAACACAGCGACAGCATAAATACAATCGAAAAAGTTACTGCGAAAAAATATTTTGGGAGTACGGGAGGCGACAAAAAATGAGCAGCAAACAGAAAACTGTGGAATGGACAGCTCCGCAGAGAGACGCTATAAATTCACGCGGCGGTCCCATTTTGGTATCGGCGGCGGCAGGCTCCGGAAAAACGGCGGTTTTGTCGCAGAGAGTTATCGATATAATAACAGACCCGAATTCGTCAACGGGAATAGACAGATTTTTGATCGTGACATTCACAAATCTGGCAGCGGACGAGATGAAGGAGAGAATAAACAAAAAGCTGACTGATCTTCTCAAATCAGACCCGCTCAACGAAAAACTTCTTCATCAGCAGCTTCTTCTCAACAAAGCGAGCATCAGCACGATAGACGGATTTTGCAGCGCGCTTGTGCGCGAATATTTCTATGTTCTCGATATCCCGAGCGATTTCCGCATAGCGGATATGCAGGAGGTCGATATTCTGAAAAAAACGGCGATAGACTCCGTTTTTGAGCGCAGATACAACAGTATGGATAAAGATTTTCTGCGGCTTGTGGACGTGATGAGCGGTTCGCATGATGATACTTCTCTTAAAAAAACGATACTTCAGCTGTTTGATTTTTTGTGCGCGCAGCCGTTTCCGAAAGAATGGATAAGCACAATGCTGCAAAATTACTATACCGCGCTTGACCCCATAGATACCGTGTGGGGCAGGGAGATCATAAAGCAGCTGCGATGCGTGAATGAATACGTGCTGTATCTGGCGGGCAAGGCATTGGAGCTTGTTCGCACCGAGCCAATTTTTGACGCGCTCAATGTGTTCATCGAAAACGAATATGTGATGATCGAGAACGTATGCAGCGCAATGAGTAAAAATAAATGGGATAATATCGTGAATGCGGTTCAGCAGATAAGTTTTGAACGTTTTCCCACAAAAAGGAATACCAAAAAGAACCCGCTTACAGATGAACAGCTAAACTTGCAGAGTGCGGTCAAAGAACTGCGCGACCTGTACAAAAAAACTTTCTTTGATAAAATATATAAATACGTAGATTACAGCACTGATGATTTTGCGAAGGAGATAACGCTGCTGCGCCCTATTGTCGATGCGATATTCGGCTTGGAACAGGAATTTGAGGATGAATACAGAGAGCTGAAAGTACAGCGCGGCGCGGTCGATTATTCCGATTTGGAGCATCTTGCACTCACATTGCTTGTGGATAATAAGGAGCTTGCAAAGGAGATAGCGGGGCGTTACGATTATGTAATGGTTGACGAGTATCAGGACGTTAACAAGCTTCAGGAGACGATTTTCGAGATTGTGAGCAACAACGATAAAACGCTTTTTGTCGTTGGCGATGTCAAGCAGAGTATTTACGGATTCCGTCAGGCGATGCCGGAATTGTTTATTGCAAGAAAAGAGATCAGTTCGATATATGACGAAGAGCTGCAGAATTACCCCGCAAAGATAATTCTTGACGCGAATTTCAGAAGCCGAAAGTGTGTGACCGACAGCGTGAACTGCGTTTTCGGCAAATTGATGTCAAGAGCATTGGGCGGCATCGATTACACCAAAGAAGAAGCGTTGGTGCAGAAAGCAAGCTACCCCGAAATGGAAGAATACCCCGCGGAATTCCATCTGATAGAGGCGGGCAGCGGAAGTCAGAACAAAACAAAGGCAGAGGCCGAATATATCGGCAGACTGATCAGGAATATAGTAGGGCATGACAGTGTGTCGGACGGCGGCAAACTGCGCCCGGCGGATTACGGCGACATCTGTATAATAATGCGCAGTACAAATTCGCAGTATGAAGATGTAGCACCCGGTATCGCCTTTGCAAACGAGCTGATCAGGCAGGGGATTCCCGCAATGATAGATCAGGGCGACAGCTTTTTTGATCAGGCAGAAGTGAAACTTGTTTTGTCGTTTCTGCGCACTCTCGAAAACCCTGCGCGTGATATATCGCTTGCGGCGGTGCTTATGAGTCCGATATTCGGGTTCACCGCGAATGATATTGCTGCACTGCGCGCAGTTTCACAAAGCAGCCTGTTCGAGCTTGTTCTGGCTGCAAAGGAAAGCGATAAGCGCGCCGCACGTTTTTGCGCTTTGTTTGACAAACTGCGCCTGTGCAGCGGCAGCATGACTTCGTATCAGCTGATAAACAGATTGTACGAGGAGACGCTGCTGCCCGAGATCGTGCTTTCAGACAGCGACGGCGAGTACCGCAATAAAAATCTACTTCTTCTTCTGGATTATGCGAAAATGTATGAAGCGTCGGGTTTCAAAGGCACAAGCGGGTTTGTGCGCTTTATCGATAAGCTTGCGGAGGGCGGCGGTGACCTGAGTGCCGCGGGGCGGTCAAAGGGGTCTGCCGAAAACAGCGTTACCATTATGACCACTCATAAGTCGAAGGGGCTTGAGTTCCCGATCTGTATTGCTGCGAGATTGGGCAAGGATTTTAACGAGATGTACACGCGCAGCAGCGTTATTTTTCACGGCAGAATGGGAATCGGAACGAATGTATTCGAGGAGGGCGAGCAGTACAGTTCGTACAGCTACAAGGGTGCAACGCGGAGAGCCGTGGAGCTTGCCATGCGCTGTGACACGGTGTCGGAGGAACTGCGTCTTTTGTACGTTGCAATGACGAGAGCGAAGGAGAGGCTTATTCTGACCGCCGCTGTGGAAAACTGCGAAAGGGCGTTGGCAGCTGCTGCGAAGAAGCTTTTCGTTAAAAACGGCAAAGCGTCGGAATATTCCGTCAAGAACGGAGACGGATTTTGCGAAGAGATTCTATATTGCCTGATGATGAGCAAAGACGGGGAGTACCTGCGCAGTATGACCGGGCTTGACGACATTACTGTTGACGAAAGCAACGACTGCCGCTGGAAAATAGTCATTAACAAAAATAAAGATAAAGAAGATGTATCGGAAGAAATAATAGTGGAAGCCGATACAGCCGATACGATTGAAGAAGCAGAACCGGGCGAAGCTGGCAAACCGGACAAAGAGTGCAGTGAGGATGAGATCGAAAAGGCATACACCGAAATAAAAGATCGTATTTCGAGAAAGTACCGTTATTCGAAAGAGTGCCTTGTACCGGTGAAAGCGGCGGCGTCGGTTGTTGCAGAGAAAGAGAGCGGGATTTTGTACAGCGCAGACGCGCACCCGGCTTTTCTCGACAGCGAGGGTTTGACTTCCGCACAGCGCGGAACGGCTATGCACGAGTTCATTCAGCGATGCGATTTTGACGCCGCAAAAATTTCTGTAAAAAGCGAGAAGGAGCGGCTTGTCAGGGCGGGCTATTTAAGCGAATCAGAGGCGAAATCGATAAGTTACAAAAGAGTCTTGGCATTTTTGAACTCGAATCTGGCGAATGAGATACTAAATTCCGATCACGTTGAGAAGGAATTTCAGTTTATGGCGGAAGTGCCGGCAGAACTCACGGACAATGACCCATCATTAATCGGCAGCGGAATAAAGACGATACTTCAGGGCGCAATAGACTGTCTGTATGAAACGCCCGAGGGAATAGTTATTGTGGACTACAAGACCGACTGGGCGGCTGAGGCGCAGGAGCTTGCGAAGAGATATGCGCCGCAGCTGAGATTATACAAATATGCAGCGGAGAAAATATTTGAAAAACCGGTAATTAAATGTGTACTGTGGTCGTTTTCGCTGGGCGTTGAGATTGAGGTGAACACCGAGCGTTGAGTTTAAAGTTATAGTCTTTGCACATTGTACACTCCACACTAAAACATTGATTTTGTTTTGTCGATGTAGTATAATTGTGTTGTCGGAAAAGCAATAAATCAGTAAAAGAAAAGAGTAAAAAAGAAATGGAATTTGATGCATTAAAGATCATTTATTACTTGGCTATAATACTTTTTGCCACAAAGACGCTCGGTATGTGTACGCGTAAGCTTGGTTTGCCGCAGGTCGTGGGTATGGTTATTGCCGGGCTGCTTATCGGTCCCGCAATATTTTCGCAGCTCCCCGGCAGCTTCAACGGCATCATTACGCCAAACGAAATCGAAATGGACGTGCTGAACACTTTTTCACAGATCGGCGTAATATTAATCTTGTTTTCAAGCGGTCTCGAAACTAATCTCAGTGAACTGAAAACCAGCGGGTTCGCCTCTACTATGATCGCTCTTTTTGGCGTTATCGTTCCGCTTGGTGCAGGTTCGCTCACGGCGGCTCTCTTCATGGGCGGCATAGGCGATACCGTCAATTCTCCCGAAAAATTGATGAACGCCCTTTTTGTCGGCTGTATTTTGACGGCAACAAGCGTTGGAATAACAGTCGAGACGCTGCGCGAGTTGGGCAGACTTAACACAAAGCTCGGTACAACAATACTCAGCGCGGCAATTATCGATGACGTAATAGGCATTATCGTGCTTAGCTTGATCACGTCGCTCAAGGGCGGCGGCAGCCCTGCGTTCACTCTGCTGAAAGCCGCGCTGTTCTTTGTGTTCTCGATCGGTCTCGGTATCGTTATGAGAATCATTTTTAAATGGATTTCAAAAAGATATCCCCACAAACGCCGAACGGGCATTTTCGCGCTGTCCATGTGTTTTATTTACGCGTATTGCGCGGAGCATTTCTTCGGTATCGCCGCCATTACGGGCGCATATATGGCGGGTGTTATGCTCAGCGGGCTCAGCGATACTAAATTTGTAGATAAAAAGATACTTGTAAACGGATATATGATATTTTCTCCTATATTTTTTGCGTTTATCGGAATCAGTGCGGATTTCAGCAATTTCAAGCCCCAGGATATATGGTTTGCAATAGCGTTTGTTTCTGTGGGCGTTATCGCTAAAATAGTAGGCTGCGGTGGTTTGGCGCGCGTTATGGGCTTCAAAGGCAAACAAGCCGTGGCGGTCGGCTGTGGAATGATCGCGCGCGGTGAAGTTGCGCTTGCTGTTTACTCAACAGCTGCATGGCTGATTTATTTCGACAACGGAAAACTTGTCGGCATTGACCCGCTGTTTGCCACAATCATGCTGATTATTTCTACGTCTATATTGTGCCCGATATTGCTCAAACTGCTCTTGAAGGGCAACGATGTTGATGAGAATGATGGAAGTAATGTTGATTCACAGGATTATGTATCCGTGGCAGCTTTTAGCAATAATGGAAATTATGGAAAGGAGACGGCTAATGAACAATGAGATAATCAAAGTTGACAATATTTCAAAAAGCTTCAATTTGTCCGCAAAGCAGCGCAAAGCTCGAAAGATCAGTGAGAAAACAATCACCGCAGTTGATCATATTTCATTTTCGGCGTATGAGGGCGAAATATTCGGGCTGCTGGGACCCAACGGCGCGGGAAAAACAACAACGCTGCGCATACTCGCAACGATTCTTAAGCCGGACAGCGGCAATGCTTATATCAATGGAAAAAGCGTTGTTGACGCTCCATTTGACGTGAGGCGTCAGATCGGCTTTTTGACAAGCGAGGTCAAGATGGAGGAGTTTTTTACTCCCGATCAGCTGTTTGGATTTTTCAGCGAAATGCACGGAATTCCCGAAGAAAAGTGTGAAGAACGCAAGAACGCGCTTTTTGAGCTGTTTGGTATAGATAAGTTCGCCCAAACGAAGGTTGCCGATCTTTCAACGGGAATGAAGCAGAAGGTGTCGCTTGTAATTGCCGTGGCGCATGACCCGAAAGTCGTTATCTTTGACGAGCCTACAAACGGACTTGACGTAATAATGGCGAAGGTTGTCACAGATTTTTTGTTGGAACTTCGCAGGCAGGGGAAAACGATAATCATATCAACTCACATTTTCAGTTTGATAGAAAAGCTGTGTGACAGAGTGGGGATTATAAATAACGGAAAAATGGTTGTTTGCGACAGCCTCTCAAAGCTGACAGAAAAAGAATCACTTGAGGAGCTGTTCTTTCGGTTGTATGAAGGCGGTGAAGTGTCATGACAAACGGAATCTGGGTTGTGTTCAAAAAAGAAATGAGCCACTTTTTCGGTGATAAGAGGCTGTTTTTCACGTCCGTTATTATGCCCGGACTGCTTATATATGTTTTGTATACAATAATGGGTTCGTATATGTCTTCTATGATTAAGGAAGAAACGGAATCGTTCAAGACTGCCGCTGTAAATATGCCGCAGACTGTCGAATTGGCTCTTTTAGAGTATAATTTCGAAATTGAACATATAGATAGAAATGATATCGAAAAAGCAAAACAAGGCATTTCTGATGGAGATTACGCTATTGTTGCGGTGTTCCCCGATGATTTTGAGACTGCGCTTTCGAATTACACGCCTGATGAAAGCAACGGCAGCGTTCCCAACGTAGAAATATATTATAAGTCGGTGAATAGTAATTCATCAATTGCGTATATGGATTTGGTGTCGGTGCTTGATGCGATGGAAGATCAGCTCAACAACGTTTTTGATGTCAATAATAATGAAAACAGCGACATTACATACGACCTTGCGACAAAGCAGGACGCCACGGGCAATACAATCGGAATGCTTCTGCCAATGCTGCTTATGACGCTGATGTATTCATCGTGCGCGTCGCTTGCGCCCGAGAGTATCGCTGGGGAGAAGGAGCGCGGAACGATTTGTGCGCTTCTGATTACGCCCGTGCCGCGTTCGCATATCATAATGGGAAAGCTTGCCTCGCTGTCGTTAATGGCACTCATGGGCGGTGTGTCCAGCTTTTTGGGTATAATCTTGTCGATGCCCTCGCTGATGTCCTCGATGAATATGGCAGGCGCGTCGGATTTGATCTCCGCAGATGTATACAGACCGAGCGATTACATCTGGCTGATGGTGCTGATAATAACGACGGTGCTTTTGATGGTGACGCTGATATCAATATTATCAACTCTTGCACACAGCGTAAAAGAAGCGGGAACGCTCGTAATGCCGCTTATGATGGCGGTGATGCTCTCGAGTTTTGCGTCGATGGGAATGAGTTCGGGCGAGGTGCCCACAGCCGCATATCTGATACCGCTGTACGGAACGTCGGCGAGCTTTTCGGGTATATTCACATTTTCGATGAATCCGCTGTGCGTACTTCTCAATGTATGCAGTAACGTGGTGCTGTCGGGAATAGGCGTTTTTGTTTTGACAAAGCTATTTAATAATGAAAAGGTTATGTTTAACGGGTAAATAGATCACGGCTTTTGAATGAGTTGAAAAACTATTAATAAAAAGTTTTTTGCGCAGCTTTTTTTCAAAAAAGCTGCCGAGGGTGTGGGGCGAGCAGCCCCACAAAAAAGCCGTCACCAATGTGCCGAATGATAGGGGGAGAGAGCGGCTGAGTTCACAATTTGTTTACTCGTTCAAAAACCGTGGTAAATAGATAAGGAGAAGTGGTAACAATGGCAATGCGGTCAAAGGTCAATTTTAAATGTCCGAAGTGCCGCGCAGACGTTGAGGCGGAGCAATGGAGTGCGGTTAACGGAGAAAAGAATCCTCAGCAGAAAAGCAAGATCATGGACGGTTCGCTTTTTACCGCAAAATGCAGTGCCTGCGGCAAAGTAACGCGCATAGGGTTTCCAATGATCTATCACGATACGGAAAAGAACTACATGATCTGGCTTGTGTATGAGGAAAGCGAGATAAAGCACGTTGTAGATTATTTCAAGTCGAGTAAAACCGATCCGCAAAAAGACGAAAACGGAGAGTCGGTTGACGCAAACTGCCGTCAGAGAGTAGTCTTATCGCCCGATCAGCTACGAGAAAAGATAATGATTTTTGACTGTGATCTTGACGACAAAATAATAGAGATCATGAAACTTCACTATGCAAAGCAGGTGCAGCTAACGCTAAAAGACGGTGACGAAGTTGCCGCTGTCTTTTTCAGCAACAATAACGGTGACAAGAAAATTGAGATATTCACAAAAAACGGCAAAGCGTGGAGCGCGCCTGCGTTGATGGATATTTACAATAAGATAGAGAACCAATACGGCGGCAGGGCAAGCTACGCGGAAGACAGAGTTTTTCTGATTGACGACGACTGGGCTGCCGCACTCGTAATAAGCCTTGTTGGGTAATAGTGACTAGTAGTTAGTGTTGAGAGTGGAGTGCTGCAGCAATTCAGCTTTCATCTTTTAGCTGCATGATTCCACTTTCTTAAGAATTATTATAGATGGGGAAAGATAAAATATGAAATTATTGTACGCAGAAGATGAAATGGCTATGAGCGAAGCCGTTACAGAAGTGCTTAAGCGCAGAAATTATATCGTGGACAGTGTATATGACGGCGAAGAGGCACTTGACTATATCGACGCGGGTATTCAGTATGACGGAATAATTCTCGATGTAATGATGCCCAAACGCAGCGGTATAGAAGTTCTGAAGGAAATTCGCAGGAGAGGCATGAGTACGCCCGTGCTGCTGCTGACCGCAAAATCCGAAGTTGCAGATAAAGTTGAAGGTCTGAACGCAGGCGCGGATGATTACCTCGCAAAGCCTTTTGCTATGCCTGAATTTGTTGCAAGAGTTGCCGCTCTCGTTCGCAGACGCGGCGAAATGATTCCCGATGATCTGACTGCGGGAAACGTTACTCTGAATCGTTCAACTTTTGAGCTGTCAACGTCAAAAGGCGAAATACGCTTATCCAAAAAAGAGTACCTTATGATGGAAATGCTCATGAAAAGCCACGAACACCCTGTTTCTACCGAAAGCTTTATGGATAGGATTTGGGGTTACGACAGCGAAGCAGAGGTAAATGTTGTGTGGGTATATATATCATATCTGCGCAAAAAGCTCGCCGCACTCGGCGCAAATATTCAGATATCCGCACTGCGCGGGCGCGGGTACGTTTTAGAGGAGATTCGCAATGCTTAAAGTGCTGAAACGGCGGTTTATCATTCTTGCTGTCTCACTGATGACACTCACCCTGACGATAGCCTTTTCTGCTGTGAATATCGGTGTGCGTGCTGCAATAACGTCAAACACTGATGAGCTTATAGAACTGCTGTATGAAAGCGGCGGTCGATTTTCGATTTTTAAACATTCCGACTCCGTTTTTAAAAATGAACGAAATAATAATATTATGCGTCCCGAAACACCATTTGAAACAAGATATTATGTAGTATATATAGATCAGAACAACACCATATATCAAGCCGATTACAGTCATATTGCGCTGTCAAATCTTGAAGCAATAAACAGTCAGATCGTGAGTATCGCACTAGGCGGAAAACAGCGCGGTTATTATGACACTTACCGATATGGGGTGTATGAAACGGACGACGGACAAATGATAATCGGTATCGACTGTTCGAAAGACCTTTCTACTGCAAATACACTCACAATGATTACTTTTATCACTATTATTTCGTGTATAATAATAGTGATGATATTGCTGATAATTTTTTCCGGCAGAGTTCTTAAACCGTTTGAGGAAAACAGAGAAAAACAGCGCAGATTTATTACAGACGCAGGTCATGAACTTAAAACTCCTATTGCCATTATCAGATCAAACACGGAAGTTATGGAGATGATCGACGGAGAAAGCAAGTGGCTGAAGAATATCAAGCAGCAGACCGACCGAATGGGCAAACTCGTGAAAGACTTGATCGAACTGTCCAAAATGGACGAGCAAACACTTTCCGAAAAAGAAAAACAGCGGCTGATACTCAGCGAGATCGTGTTTAATTCCGCGGAATCGTTCCGCGTTGTTGCCGAGAGTAAGGGAATCACACTGACGACCGACATAAAGCCCGATGTTGCCGTTATGGGCGATCTTGAAGACATAGTGAGAGTGATCGGTATACTTATCGATAATGCTGTAAAATACACAGATGACCGGAAGAAGATTGAGGTTGCGCTCAAAACTAAGGGAAAAAAAGCGATACTTACCGTGTCGAATACATGCAGCGGATTAAACAGGGAAGAGATAGATAAGTTTTTTGATCGTTTTTACAGGAGCGACGAATCCCGCAGCAGTGAGAAAGCCGGGTACGGGATAGGCTTGTCAATGGCGCAGATGATAGTTCAAAATCATAAAGGCAAGATCAGCGCAAGTTATTCGGAAGATGAAGTGATCATCTTTACTGTGGAGATGGGGCAGGTTTAGTTTTTAGTTGAGATTTGAGAGTTGAGAGTTAAGAGTTGAGTTTAGAGTGTAAGTAAAAACTTTTCACTCAAAGCAAAAACTAAAGTATCAAGCAGAAGTTTTTATCGGGAAAGAAAGTTCCGCAGACAAAACAACTCCACTCTTCACTCTCAACACTCCACACTAAAAAAACAACTCCGCTCTCAACTCTCCACACTGAAAAAGTGTTTAGGTCAAGATTTATGTCGTTTACCATAAATCCAACAACTAACAACTACCAACTCAATGGAATATCACAAATCAGATCATATTTGAAGGTGACCGTATGAAAAATTTCTACCCCGCTTTTTATTCTCAATTTAAATGTATTGCCAATAAGTGCGAGGACAGCTGCTGCAAGGACTGGGATATTGACGTTGACAGCGAGACCGAACAGTACTACAACTCCGTAAGCGGCGAGCTGGGCGACAAGATACGCCGGCTGACTGTGACGGACAAGTACGGCGAGCGTGTGTTTATCAACAATACCGAGTGCGGCGTGCGCTGCCCGTTTTGGAATAAAGATATGCTGTGCGATATATATATTGGTTTGGGAGAGGAGCATTTGTCGCATACCTGCGCGACGTTTCCGCGGCTGAAAGTAGATCATTACGGCTGCAGCGAGCATATATTGTCGTTTGCGTGCCCGGAGGCAGCGCGGTTTATGCTCCGAACAGAAAACGCCTACGATGAACTTGACAGCAGCGAACGCATTGATACAGCACCCGATGACGTGTCCGCTTTTATGATCGAATCAAGACGGCGCACCGCGGAGATTTTTCGCAGCGGTGACCCAATGATATACAAGTTGATTGACTGTCTTGTGATGACTGCGCAGATAGAACGAATTCTTCAAGGCGAGGAGCCTGCGCCGCTCGATACGTCGAATTACGTTGAAGCCGATATCAAATCGGTGTTTGAACTTCACAAAGGATTCGAGATAATGAGCAAAAAATGGCGCGATACGCTTAACAGTGCCGCAGAGGAATGCGAAAATATAATATTATCAAGAGAATTTGACGATGCATTCGGAAAGTTCGCCGAATATTACATTTACAGATACTATCTCACTTCATTAAATGAAGGCGACGCAATGTATGCTGTGAAGCGTATTATATTTGCATATCTGATTACATCGGGCATTTATTCATATATACATAAATACAATATAGATATAAGTATAATGAGAATATTGCAGCGTTATTCAAAGGAAGTCGAGCATTCATACGAAAACACCGAAAAAATGAATGACGCACTGTCCTCAAATGATAACTATTCAGCGGAAAGCATATTATTGATGCTTGAGGGGATATGTGATAAATTATCGTAAAATTAAAATCAATTGCCAATATGTACCAACAAGGAAGGAGCATATTATTATGAAAGACACAACACAGGCAAGTATCGATCGTTTGGGAGAGATGATCAAGGAGAGTCGCCGGATTGTATTTTTCGGAGGCGCAGGCGTATCGACAGAGAGTGGAATACCGGATTTTCGCAGTGCAGACGGTTTGTATAACCAAAAGTACGACTACCCGCCGGAGGAGATACTCAGTCATACGTTTTTTATGAACAAGACAGAGGAGTTTTTCAAGTTTTACAGAGACAAGCTCGACAGCCGAAAATTTGAGCCAAACATCACGCATAAGCGTCTTGCGGAACTTGAACAAGAGGGAAAGCTTACAGCTGTAGTTACACAGAACATTGACGGACTTCATCAAAAAGCCGGTTCGAAAAATGTGTATGAACTTCATGGTTCCGTTCTCAGAAATTATTGTATGCGCTGCAATGGGTTTCACGGACCGGAGGACATATTTGATGTGGAAGGCGTACCGCGCTGCAGCTGCGGAGGCTTGATCAAGCCGGATGTTGTGCTGTATGAGGAGCCGCTTGATGACAAGGTGGTTCGCAAGGCTGTCAACGCCATTGCAAATGCGGATATGCTGATAGTTGGCGGCACATCGCTGACGGTGTACCCAGCGGGAAGTTACATCACATATTACAGAGGAAACAAGCTCGTGTTGGTGAACAAGTCAAAAACGCAGTACGATTCGATTGCAAATCTTGTGATCAACGAAGGTTTGGGTCTTGTTTTCTCGCAGGTATGATGCGTCATGTAAATAATGTAAATGAGAACAATTTTTGAATTTTTTATTGACTTTTTAGAAATTGTTCGGTATAATTGAGTTAGTACTATGTACCGTAGTATTAGGCAGTAGCAAGGGGGAATAGATCATGAACAAGAGAACTGTCAGCGTAGCTGCAGCAGCTCTTATGATGATGTCATCAGCTGCAGCGATAACAGCGTATGCTGACGAGCCCGGAAAAACACCTGAAACTATCCAGACTGTTACATTCGATTCAGGTGATTGGAGTAATTTTGTCGGTGCCAAGTCGCCTAATACCGGAGTTTCTACAACGCCCGGCTCACTTCCGGCAATATTTGCTTCACTCGCCGCAGTTTGCGCACTGGCCGGTATGAAAAAAACCGACGAAGACTATCAATAGCGGGCGGGCAGGCGTGCGCCTGCAGGCAGTACGCACCCGGACTTTGTGCAATGTCAACAACTTAAGGTTAGACAGAGAGCATCACAAAGTTTTTCGCCAAGCCTTTTTTCAAAAAGGCTTGCCGCCGGAGGCAT
>CADCOF010000164.1 GCA_902802975.1 uncultured Ruminococcus sp.
CTATGATCGATAGAAATAAACATTTGAATTCTTCCAACTGCTCAGATAGAAAGTATTTACCTGAAAACGTTGATATTGTTCCGATTCGATGGTATAATATTCGCAAAAGGGAGGTGAATTCTGTGAAGATACAGGAATTCAGAGATAATGTAGAAAAGATAGCGTTGGAGCTATACAAATTGCTTCCGAAAAATAAGAAAGAGTAAGACGCTGATCCACTGATCGAAGATATTATTTCCGGCGAAACAACAGAGAAAAAGGCAAATGAGACATTGGATTTTGATATTTATTAAAGCAAGCCTAAGAATATTTTTGCGGAAAGGAAACTCAAATGGAGAAGCAATTTATTCTAAAATCGGACATACTTGACGCACTTGAAAAACTTGGAGTAAAACCGGGTCAAGTAATCATGGTGCATACGTCACTCAGCAGCATCGGATATATCTGCGGAGGTTCTCAGACTGTTATTGAAGCATTGTTAGAATCTGTCGGCAATGACGGCACTATAATGATGCCAACACAATCATGGAAAAATCTTGATCCTGAAACAGGCGTGCATTGGGAAACCGAAAAAGACAATTGGCAGGCAATACGTGATAATTGGCCGCCGTATGATAAAAATATCACACCTACAAATACAATGGGGGCAGTCGCGGAAATGTTCAGACATTGGAAAGGAACTATTCGCAGCGATCACCCGGCACGATCTGTAGCAGCAAACGGCAAATATGCAGAATATCTGACGAAGGAACACGATCTGTCAAATATTTTCGGAGATGGTTCTCCTATCGGAAAACTATACGAACTTGACGCTTATGTACTTCTCATAGGCGTCGGATACGACAAAAACACCTCACTTCACCTTGCCGATGCAAGAGCGGAGTATGTCGGCAAACATTTCTGCACAGAACACAGTGCCGTTTTTGAAAACGAAAAAAGGGTGTGGAAAGCTTATGATACACTGTATGTTGACGGCGAAGATTTCGAGCAGATAGGTTTGGATTTTGAAAAAGTCTGCAATGTAAAAAAAGTTACTTTAGGAAATGCAGTCCTACGATTAATGAAACAAAGGGAGCTTGTAGATTTCGCCGTAGAGTGGATCGAGAAAAACAGAAATTCAAATTCATGAGTTACGCCACTGCCTATAGAGTCAGTGGCGTTAACCTAATATTCTATCACATTTACAACGCCCGGTCTTTTTCAAAGAGACCGGGCGAAAATTTTCTATTACACACTCTGCCAGACTCTGGTTTTGTGCATTTTTAGTTTTTTGCTAATTTACAGGTTAATTACTTTCTTCTGCCTTATTTTCCGAGTCCTTTTCTGCTTTCTCTTCCGATTTTTCTTCCGATTTTTCTTCCGACTCTGTCTCAGTCTCCGGTTTGGTTTTATTTTCAAATTCAATATCTTCCATCGGCTTGATTATTATCGCAGCAAGCGGAGGCAAATGCAGATGCAAGTATCCATTCTCCGATCTTCTCGGACTATTCAATCTGTCAAGACCTCCGTAAATTGACTCATCCGAATTGAGTACCTCTCGAAAACAACCGTCAAACCCGACTGCAAGCCAGTATTCTTTTTCATATGGCGAAAAATTCAGCACAACAAACAGGATATCTCCCTCGCTGCTTTCCCTTTTGTATGCAAAAATATTGTTGTCCGCATTTGTAAGATCGAGCCATGAAAATGATCTTGGGTCGTAGTCATCGTGATAAAGAGCAGGCTCCGCTTTATACATCAGATTCAATGCACGAATGTACTCATGGAAACTGTCATGTGCCGGATACTCCAGCAAATTCCAGCCCAGCGGCTGGTTGCTGTTCCATTCCATATACTCCGCAAGCTCATTACCCATAAAGTTCAACTTCTTGCCCGGATGCGTGATCTGATACGTAAAATACGTTTTTAGATCGGCAAATTTCTGCTCCTGAGTATCTCCGTACACTCTTGTCATAAGCGACTGCCTGTCGTTCGCAACCTCATCATGCGAAAGCGTCAGCATAAACAGCCCCTGATTGAAATAATACATCGGGTATGTCATTTTGTCATGAACATTATTTCTCTCATTAAATGGCGTTTGAATGTAATTCTGAGTTTCGCTAATCCAGCCGAAATTCCACATATAATCAAAGCCAATTCCGCCGTATATAACGGGCGCGGTGCATTTTGTTCTGCATGACGCGTCTTCCGCAATGAACATTACATCGGGGTGGTAGGCATTGAGCGTATACAGAGTATTACGAATAAACCATACGCCGCAGTCGTTTTCGGGAGTATCAGGCGTACCGTCATTGTAGATCAGATACGAAACGGCGTCAAACCGTATACCGTCAAAGTGATATTTGTTTATCCAGAAATTCACCGAAGAACGCATAAAACTCTGCACAAACGGCTTTGAATAATCGAAGCGCAGTGATCCCCATGCAGAAGTTCGAAGTTCGGGCATTTTGCTTTCATACATATACGAACCGTCGAACATCTCTAGTCCGTGTTCGTCATTTGCAAAATGAACGGGCACAATGTCAAGGATTACGCCAATGTCGTTGATATGACAGGTATCAATTAAATCCATAAGATACCGCGGCTCGCCGTAACGTGAAGTCGGCGCAAACCACCCTGTACCCTGGTAGCCCCACGACCCGTCGAACGGGTACTCGCACAGCGGCATAAATTCAATATGCGTATAACCCATATCGCGGACATACGGAATCAAATTGGTTTTCAGCTCTTCATATTTATACAAACGCTCATCGCCGGTCAATTCGTCCTTGACTTTCCACGTTCCCAAATGAACCTCGTAGATATTAAGCGGAGAATGGTAATTTTTGTTTCGGTTCTCAATCCACGCACTGTCGCGCCAGCTGTAAGTGTCGAGATCATACACGATAGACGCATTATCAGGACGAACCTCGCAGTAGTAGCCGAAAGGGTCGGTCTTATCTACCGCTCCGTTTTCGGAATAGACTCTATATTTGTAATGAACACCCTCACCAATGCCTTGAACAAAAGCACTCCATACGCCAAAAATATCACGCGTCATGACGATCTCGCTCCAGTCGTTGAAATCTGCGCACAAGCAGACCGACTTTGCAGCGGGCGCATAAACCGAAAAATACACTCCCCCATTTTCAACGTGCGCGCCAAACAATTCATAAGACGACGACTCAACACCGTTGATATGGTTTTTTATTCTGTTATGATCGTACATTTCAAACTCCTTTCCGGGATATAACATACCCCACGAAGTATTTCATCAATTATAAGTATTTCATCAATTATTTTGTTAAGGAGAAGAAAAATCAGTAAAAAAGATTTTGGGAGATATATACATCAGACTTTTTATATTTGTAAATTGTCTGTTGCATAATATCTATTATATACCATTTTAAAATAAAATCAAGGAAATTATGAAACATTCAAGTCAAGACTTCTACTATCAATTCAGCTGAAATTTGTTCATTATATCACAAGTTCACATATAAATCACATTTTAAAAAAAGTTGTACAATAATATCAAAACAGATTTGTCTACTTTATTTACATAATAGGTATTGAAAAAGCCGGCAGATTTGTTGTATAATATAAACAGGTGGGTCTATGCACCAAAAGGGGATCAGATTTTAAAGAAAGAAAGGTGAAGCCTATGAAACAACGTATCAAAGCAGTTAAAAGAAATTCCAAAAAAGGCTTTACGCTTGTGGAGCTTGTTATCGTAATTGCAATTTTGGCTGTATTGGCGGGCATTTCGATCCCCGTAATAACTACAATCATTAATTCATCGAAACTGTCTGTTATGCAGTCGGACGCAGCAACAATGAACATGGTAGTAAAGGAAGCAGTCAACACATCAAAGGTTGAACTGAGATTATCTCAGTATAACGGCAAAACCGCGATGAATGCAAACATCGGCGATGTATGCATTGCGGCGAACCTCGGTCAAACGGGAAAATTTACGATTGCAGACGGAACATTTTTCACTCGTGAAATCGGCAGCAAAACATATCAAATGGTTTATACAACACGAAATGAAGTTGAAATAAACTCAAGCGACGGTGAAATTGCCGCGTCCGATATTCTCTATGAATTGGATGCAAGCGTAAATGTTTCTGACCTCGATCCAAAATAAGCAGCATGGCGGCGTGCCGCCAACCCGGTTCGCACACCAACTTTATAGTTTCAATCACTTTTCACCCGCGCCCAACATTATGCTAGACGCGGGCAGTATAGTTAATTTCAGGAGATAGGCTCCTTTATCGACCTGAATCTATTATACAAGGAGAATTCTAAAATGGCATTATTATTTCCTTTGATCGGCATATTTGTATTTGGGCTTTTAGCGGTATTATTTATTGCAGTCATTCCAAATAACACAAAAAAGAAGGAACAGCAGTGTTCCCAGACAGTACTCGCTAAAATTGTAGAATTAAAAAGTTCCGCAGATAGTCCCAATATGTTTGCACCGGTGTATGAATATTCCTTCAACGGGAATTCCTACAGAAAAGAATCAAATGTTTACACTAACTATAATGTTCCTGCAGTAGGTACAGAAAGGAAACTGCTTATTGACCCTAACAATCCTGATGTATACACTGATCCCGAAAGAAATGCGTCCACAATGAAAGTAATGAAGATCATAGGATTCTGCATGGCAGGCGGAGCTGTTGTGTTCGTGGTTATCGGAATAATGATAAATATATAGGCATATCATTTTTTTAGACAGGCGGAGTATTTGTGTCCGCCTGTTTTTTTGTCAGCGTTTTTCGATATGGTACCCCGGTATATCACCAAAGAAAAGCGAAACGATTGACAATTATTCGGGCAGGTGTTATAATAAAATGCGATATTTATACTTGCCGAACGGCAATTTCAGAAGGAGAAATTTCAGTATGTCAAAACAGCTTGCAAAGGCGTATAACGCCTCAGAGTTTGAAAATCGGATATACGATTTCTGGTTGGAAAACAATTACTTCCACGCCGAAGTTGATAAGACCAAAAAGCCGTATTCGATCGTCATGCCGCCGCCGAATATCACCGGTCAGCTGCATATGGGTCACGCGCTCGACAATACACTTCAGGATATACTCATTCGCTTCAAGCGTATGCAGGGCTACAGCGCACTTTGGCTCCCCGGAACCGATCACGCGTCAATCGCTACAGAAGCTAAGATCGTTGAAGCTATGCGCAAAGAAGGCGTCACAAAAGAAGACCTCGGTCGAGAGAAATTCCTCGAGCGTGCGTGGGCGTGGAAAAAAGAGTACGGCGGCAGAATAGTTAAGCAGCTGCGCAAAATGGGTTCGTCCGCAGATTGGCAGCGTGAACGCTTCACTATGGACGAGGGCTGCAACAGAGCTGTTAAAGAGGTGTTCGTTCGCCTTTATGAGAAAGGCTTGATCTACAGGGGCGAACGCATTATCAACTGGTGTCCGAAATGCCTCACATCTATTTCCGATGCAGAGGTCACATACGAAGAGCAGAGCGGTCATTTCTGGCATTTACGCTATGCGTTCAAGGACGGCAGCGGCTACATCAACCTCGCTACCACACGTCCCGAAACGCTGCTCGGCGATACCGCGGTTGCCGTTAACCCAAAGGATGAACGCTACAAGGACGCAATAGGCAAAACGCTTATTCTGCCCATAGTTCACAGAGAAATACCCGTTATCGCCGACGAATATGTTGAGATGGATTTCGGTACCGGCGTTGTTAAGATCACGCCCGCTCACGACCCCAACGACTTTGAGGTAGGTCTGCGTCATGGTCTTCCGATCATCAATGTTATGACGGACGATGCAAAGATCAACGCAGATTATCCCAAGTACGCCGGAATGGACAGATACGACGCACGAAAAGCCATTGTTGAAGACCTCAAAGAAGAAGGCGCGCTCGTCAAGATCGAGGACTACTCACACAATGTCGGCACCTGCTACCGCTGCGGCACAACTGTAGAACCACGCGTTTCGAGACAGTGGTTCGTAAAAATGAAACCGCTCGCCGGCCCTGCCATAGACGCAGTTAAAAACGGTGAGACCGATTTCGTACCGCCTCACTTTGAGAAAACGTATTTCCATTGGCTCGAAAATATCCGTGACTGGTGCATCTCTCGTCAGCTGTGGTGGGGACATCAGATACCCGCGTTCTACTGCGACGACTGCCGCACTATCACCGTTACAAAAGATAACTCCGCGACATGCCAAAAATGCGGCAAGCCAATGCGCCAAGACCCCGATACGCTCGATACATGGTTCTCGTCTGCATTGTGGCCGTTCTCAACAATGGGCTGGCCCGATAACACCGAGGAACTTGAATATTTTTATCCTACAAACGTATTGGTTACAGGATACGATATTATTCCGTTCTGGGTAATGAGAATGATGTTCAGCGGCATTGAACACACAGGTACAATTCCGTTCTACAAAGTTCTGATACACGGTCTTATCCGTGATTCTCAGGGAAGGAAAATGTCGAAATCGCTCGGCAACGGCATTGACCCGCTGGAAGTTATCGAGAAATACGGCGCAGACGCGCTCAGGCTCACACTTGTAACGGGCAACGCGCCGGGAAGTGATATGCGCTACTCGGAAGAGAAGATCACAGCCAGCCGTAATTTTGCAAATAAGCTGTGGAACGCAAGCCGCTTTGTGCTTATGAACATAGGAGACAAAGAAATTCCGACAACGCTTCCCGACGCGCTGGAAACGGAAGACAAGTGGATCATAAGCATGCTCAACACAACGGCGAAGGACGTTACCGAAAATCTGGATAAATACGAGCTTGGTCTTGCTGTTTCAAAGGTATACGATTTCATTTGGGACTGCTACTGCGACTGGTACATAGAGCTTGCAAAGGCAAGACTCCAGGCAAGCGGCGAGTCTGCGGACAATGTTCTGCGCGTTCTTGTTTGGGTACTTGACAAGGCACTCAAGCTGCTGCACCCGTTCATGCCGTTTATCACAGAAGAGATATGGCAGACGATACCGCACGAAGGCGAAACGATCATGCTTCAGTCATTCCCCGAATACAGCGAGGAGTACACATTCACCGAGGCGGCAGCCGAAATGACAAAGATCATGGACGCAATAAAGGCGATACGCAACCGCAGAGCAGAAATGAACGTACCGCCGTCACGCAAAGCAAAGGTATATGTTGAAACGCAGTTTACAGACGCATTCACAAACGGAGCAAAGTTCATAGTAAAACTTGCGTCGGCGAGTGAGGTTGAAGTAGGCACAGAATGGAACATTGACGGCGCAGTCACGGCAGTAACGGCAGATGCAAAGCTGTACATACCGATGACGGAGCTTGTTGACAGAGAAGAAGAGCTGAAACGTCTCAACAAGGAGCTTGCAGCAGTGAAGAAGCTGCTGGCTCAGGACGAAGCCAAACTCAACAACGAAGGATTTATGTCAAAGGCACCGGAGAAGGTCATAGAGAAGATAAAGGCTCAGAGAGACAGAGAGCGCGAAAAAGTAGCAATGATAGAAGCCGCAATAGCGGCGGCGGCGTGTCGCCGCTGACAGTTCGCGGTTTGGTTTTTCAATATAGTAGGCTTCTTAGCACGCGTGCCCCGTCGTGCCCGGCACGACTCCTTTAATGGTAATCGCCCTGTGGGCAATAGAGGTGTCCGCAGGCAGTACGCACACATAGTTTATTAATATCATAAAAACAAGCCCGCACCTTACTAAATGTAGGACGCGGGCTATATTGTGCGTTACGAATAAACTATGTGCGCGTATTGGGAGCGGCGGCACGCCGCCCACAGGCAGTACGCGCACATAGCGCACATAGTTTATTAATATCGTAAAAACAAGCCCGCGCCTTACTAAATATAGGACGCGGGCTATATTGTGCGTTACGAATAAACTATGTGCGCGTATTGGGAGCGGCGGCACGCCGCC
>CADCOF010000165.1 GCA_902802975.1 uncultured Ruminococcus sp.
AGAGCATCACAAAGTTTTTCGCCAAGCCTTTTTTCAAAAAGGCTTGCCGCCGGAGGCATACCGAAAGCTTAAGTTGATGACATTGCGACCAAGCCCGGCAGGCGAGACAAAAGCTCCGGTGAAAAGCGAATGTTTACACTACTCAAATTCCACTTTAAACTTAAAGCTTTGAGCTTTGAGCTATATACCTCCAAACTCAAACAAAGGCGGTGAAAAAATGATAAAAGTAATAGGCGCAGGTCTTGCCGGCTGTGAAGCCGCCTGGCAGGCTGCAAACCGCGGCGCGCATGTCGAGCTTTACGACATGAAACCACAAAAACGTACTCCCGCGCATAAAACTGATCTCGCTGCGGAGCTTGTTTGTTCCAATTCGCTCAAAGCGGCGCGTGTCAATAGTGCGGCGGGGCTGCTGAAAGAAGAAATGCGGCGGCTCGGTTCGCTGCTCATGCAGTGCGCAGATAAATGCAGCGTTCCTGCGGGTGGCGCGCTTGCGGTCGATAGGGAGATTTTTTCTAAAATGGTGACCGAAAAGCTCCAATCGCACCCCAATATTACCTTCGTGTCGATGGAGTGGACTTCACTTCCTGGTGATGGAGTGAACGTCATTGCAACGGGTCCGCTGACGAGCGACAGCCTTGCAGACGATATCAAAATGCGTTTCGGCGGCGCGCTGAGTTTCTTTGACGCGGCTGCACCTATCGTCACCGCAGAAAGTATCGACATGGACTGTGCGTTCACCGCCTCGCGATACGGCAAAGGCGACGGCGACGATTATATAAACTGCCCGCTCAATAAAGCGGAGTACGAGGCTTTTCACGAGGCACTTGTCAGCGCGGAGAGAACGCCTCTTCACGGAGTCGATGTGCAGAACCCAAAAGTATATGAGGGCTGTATGCCGATAGAAGTTATGGCGCAGCGCGGCAGCGATACTATTCGGTTCGGTCCCATGAAGCCTGTCGGACTCATTGACCCGAAGACAGGGCACCGTCCGTGGGCGTGCCTGCAGCTCAGACGCGAGAATGCGCAGGGCACGATGTACAACCTTGTGGGCTTTCAGACGAACCTGAAATTCGGCGAGCAAAAGCGCGTATTCGGAATGATACCGGCACTCAAAAACGCGGAATTTGTGCGTTACGGCGTAATGCATAGAAATACGTTTATAGATTCGCCGCGGCTTTTGAATGCAGATTTTTCACTGCGCGATGACCCCAATATGTTTTTTGCCGGTCAGATGACGGGCGTTGAGGGCTATATGGAGTCGGGCGCGTCAGGCATAATTGCCGGTATAAATGCGGCAGCGGCTCTCGGCTTGTGCGATAAGCTTGTTCTTCCGGATTACACCATGATGGGCGCGCTGAGCAGCTATATCAGCGACAGCAGCGTTAAGGATTTTCAGCCGATGGGCGCAAATCTCGGCGTGCTGCCACCGCTTGACATACATATTCGTGATAAGCAGCAGCGTGCGCAGGCATATGCCGACAGATCGCTGAAATATTTTGATGAAAGAGGACTTGGCAATGAAACTGATAGTTGACGCGTTCGGCGGCGACAACGCACCGTTAGAGATAATAAAAGGCTGCGTGGAGTCGCTTGAACTGCATGACGATCTTGAGATAATACTGACAGGACCCGAGGATAAGATCAAAAAGTGCGCGCGGGATAATAACATCGATATAAGCGCGCTTACAATAAAAAACTGCAGCGATGTTCTCACCATGGAGGACGACCCGATGGCGGTCAGAAAGCGTAAAGATTCGTCGATGGCTGTCGGTCTGGATATGCTTGCAGCCGGCGAGGGCGAGGCGTTTTTGTCTGCGGGCAACAGCGGCGCACTTATCACAGGCGCGACATTATTTGTCAAGAGGATCAAAGGTATCATGCGCCCGGCGTTTTCTCCTGTACTTCCCAAAAGTCCGGGAATGTTTATGCTGATAGACGGCGGCGCAAATGTTGAATGTAAGCCTGAAATGCTGTGCCAGTTCGGCATAATGGGTTCGGTGTACATGGAGCGCGTAATGGGTGTGAAAAATCCGCGGGTAGGTCTTGCGAATGTCGGAACGGAGGAACACAAGGGCGACGCGCTCAGGCATGACGCTTTCAAGCTGCTCAAAGAGACGCCGATAAATTTTGTCGGAAATGTAGAGGGCACGCAGATACCGTTTGACGGCTGCGATGTGGTTGTTACGGACGGATTTACGGGCAATCTCATACTTAAGACATACGAGGGCGCGGCGGCAGCTGTTATGGGCAGGATAAAGGAAATATACAAGAAAAGCGGCATAAATAAGCTTTCTGCGGCGATGATTGCCTCTGACCTCAAAGCACTGAAAAATGAGGTCAATTCGGACGTTTACGGCGGCGCGCCAATCTTGGGCGCGGCGAAGCCTGTGTTCAAAGTTCATGGGAACGCCACAGCTGTGACAATGCGCTACGCGGTCAAACTGGCAATGGATTATGCAAAAACAGGCGTTATAAAGGCAATTGAAGAGAGGGCGGCATTATGAATAAAATTCAGAGGATCACCCGTGACGTTGACATAGAAAGTTTTGAGGCGGCAGTCGGGTATACGTTCAGAAACAAACAGCTTGCCGTGACGGCTCTTACACATTCGTCATATGCAAACGAAATGCACGACGGAACCAAATATAACGAACGCTTGGAGTTTTTGGGCGACAGCGTTTTAAGTATCGTGGTGTCTGACTACATATACAAAAATTGTCCGGAATTTCCCGAAGGAAAGCTGACAAAGCTGCGCGCGTCGCTGGTCTGTGAGAAGTCGCTCTACTGTTATGCGAAGGCGTTGGGGCTGGGCGAATTTATCAGGCTGTCAAAGGGCGAAAAGAACACAGGCGGAGACGATCGCCCGTCGATTTTGTCGGACGCATTCGAGGCAGTCATAGCGGCGATATATCTTGACGGCGGGATAAAGCCTGCAAAGGAGTTTATTCTCACGTATGTTTTGCCCGATATAAAGAGTGCGAAGCCGGTCAAATATAAAGATTACAAAACGGTTTTGCAGGAGATCATTCAGAAAAACCCTGAAGAGCGAATTACGTATGTACTTGTGAGGGAGACGGGACCTGATCACGACAAGCATTTTGTGGTTGAGGTGCATTTGAATTCAAACGTTATCGGTAAGGGCGGCGGCAGAAGCAAGAAGGAAGCCGAGCAGGAGGCAGCGCGAGTGGCACTTGAGCTGATGGGCTACTGATGAACGGGGGAGCACTGAAAAAAGCGAATATAGCGTTGTTTGTACCGCTAAACGGCTGTCCTCACAGGTGTTCTTTCTGCGATCAGAGAATAATAACCGGGAAGGCGTATCAGCCGACTGAAGAAGACGTGCATAATGCGGTGAAAACGGCGTTGTCTTCATCACGCAGATATAATTATGAAATAGCATTTTTCGGCGGGAGCTTTACCGCGATAGATCGTAATTACATGATAAAGCTTTTGGGTGCTGCATATCAGTATGTAAAAAGCGGAGATGTAAGCGGGATACGTATTTCCACACGTCCAGATGCAATTGATGAAAATGTGCTTGATGTGCTGAAAAGCTACGGCGTAACGTCAATTGAGCTTGGCGCACAGAGTATGAATGACGGCGTACTTGAGAAAAACGGCAGAGGTCACAACGCGCAGGCTGTAGTACTTGCATCACAAATGATAAAGCGGCGCGGGTTTTCTCTCGGACTGCAAATGATGACGGGACTCTGCGGCAGCAACGCCGCGCTTGACGAATACACCGCAGATAAGATCATTGAACTTAGCCCCGACACTGTGAGGATATACCCCACTGTAACGCTGAAAGGAACGCGTCTTGAGAAACTTTATGAAAGCGGCGAATACAATCCTATGACATTGTCTGAATCGGTTAATCTGTGTGCTTTACTGTTGGATAAATTTTCAAAGCATAACATAGAGGTTATTCGATTGGGACTTCACTACAGCGAGCAGCTGGAGAAAGATATTGTATATGACAACTATCACCCGGCTTTTCGTGAGTTGTGTGAAAGCAAGCTGATGTTTGATAAGTTTATGGAGGTGTGCAATAAGCGCGATATTGATAAAAGCGGGAATATTACCGTTTGGGTCAATCCGTCATGTGTATCAAAGTTTATAGGGCAGAAACGCGCAAATATCCTGAAACTGGAAGAGATGGGATATAATGTCAATGTGAAGAGTGAGCAGAGTGTTTTGCCGTTGGAAATAAAATTGAGTGTGGAGAGTTGAGCTGTTTTGTAAAATTCCTATTTCACATTCCAACATTAAGCTTTTAAGCTAAATAAATTTGCACGAAAGCGTTCGGCTGCTTTATGGCACATAGGTCACTGTCTATGGACGGTAGGGCGCGGGGGAAAAGCTTTTGTATCTTTATAGTTCGTGCGCGAATTGGGTGCGGCGGCACGCCGCTTAAGGAATAAATAATATGTTACTAAAATCACTTGAAATACAAGGTTTCAAAACCTTTCCCGATCGGACGAAGCTTGAATTCAATAACGGTATTACCGCTGTTGTAGGACCTAACGGCTCGGGGAAAAGCAATATCAGCGACGCTATCCGGTGGGTTCTCGGCGAACAGTCCGCTAAGGCTCTGCGCTGCTCCAAAATGGAGGACGTCGTGTTTAACGGCACCGATAAGCGAAAAAAAGTCGGCTATGCCGAGGTTACACTCACCATAGATAATAAAGACAGAACGCTCGCTTTCGACGGCGACAGCGTTGCAGTCACAAGAAGATTCTATCGCTCCGGCGACAGCGATTATCTTATCAATAAAACAAGCGTCAGACTTAAAGATATCCACGAACTGTTTATGGATACAGGTCTTGGACGAGACGGCTACTCGATGATCAGTCAGGGCAAAATTGACAGTATCGTTGCGTCAAAGAGCGAGGACAGGCGCGAAATATTCGAAGAAGCGTCCGGTATATCGCGCTATAGATACCGCAAAACCGAAGCGGAACGAAAACTTAATCAGACAGAGGAGAATTTGCTGCGGCTGCGCGATATCTTAAGCGAGCTTGAGGAGCGCGTGGGACCGCTTTCGAAACAAGCGGAGAAGGCAAAGCAGTACCTCGAATATGCCCGCGAAAAAGAGGGACTTGAGATCGCTTTGTGGCTAAACACAATAGAAAAATCAAGTGCGCAGCTAAGAGAGCAGGAGGATAAGCTTGCAGTTGCAAAGGCACAGCACGAGGCGGCAGTAAAAACTCTTTCCGATATCGAAAGTGAAACAGAGGAGATATTCACCGAGACGGGGCGGTATTCTTCCAAAATGGACGAGATACGCCGAATAAACTCCGAACTTGAAAAGGAGATAGGCGAGATAAGAGCGTGCATTTCCGTTGAGGAGAATAATATCAAGCATTCACTCGAAAACACCGCGCGGCTTCAAAAGAGTATTGCCGATCTTGACGGTCAGTCGCAGTCTGCGCTGCGCGATATTGAGGAGAAAAAGAAGAAAATCGTCTCTCTCGAATCCGAAAAAGCAGCCAAGCGCGAGGCGTTCAATTCGGCAACGTTGGAGCTTTCGCAAATAATCGAAAACGACGGAAAGAGCAGCGAACTTCTCAGCAAATTCAACAGCGGTATCGCATCACTTAATGTGGAGCTTGCAAACGCGAGAGCATCGGCGTCGTCAAACCGCGCGAGCGCACTCGATCTCAGAGAGCGCATAAGCAGCGCAAAATCGGCTGTCACAGAAAGAGCGGGCGCACTTGATCTGCGAAAACGCGAACTTTCGGAATACCGGGACGAATGCAGCGAGCTTTCCGCGCAGTATGACAGTGTGTCGCTCGAAATTTTGGAGGAAGAAAAAACACTTCCCGAAAAGAGGCGGCTGCGCGATCAAAGAAAAGCGCAGTGCGATAAACTTACTCTCGATCTTAATGAGATCAATCGCCACAAGTCGTTTCTCGAAAATCTGGAGAGAAATCTCGAAGGTTTTGCCCAGAGTGTAAAGGTCGTTGTGCGCGAGGCAAAAAGCGGCAGGCTTTCGGGGATACACGGTCCCGTGTCGAGAGTTATCACGGTGCAGCCGGAATACGCGGTCGCAATTGAAACGGCACTCGGCGCAGCAATGCAGAACATAGTTACCACGACGGAAGAGGACGCAAAAAAGGCAATAGCTTTTCTGAAACAGAAGGACGCCGGCAGGGCTACATTTTTGCCTATGTCAACGATAAAGGGGCGCGTTCTCGATGAACGTGATCTCGACAGGCAGCCGGGATTTGTGGGAATAGCGAGCGTTTTGTGTCAGTGCGAGGCTCAGTACAGCGGTATACTCAATTCCCTTTTGGGCAGGATATGTATAGCGAAAACGCTTGACGACGCGGTGAATATCGCACGGCATTACAGCTACCGTTTCAGAATAGTTACTCTTGACGGACAGGTCGTCAATGCGGGCGGTTCGCTGACGGGCGGTTCTCTAGGGAAAAAGTCGGGACTTCTCAGCAGAGTCGGCGATATCGAGAAGGATAAGCAGAAAATTGCAGCCGTAACAAAAATGCTTGAACAAAGCAGGAAAATGCTGAATCAGTCAGAGGAAGACGCTGCAAAGAGCGAGAGTTTTCTTGAAAGCCGAAAGCGCGATCTTGCCGTAATAAACGAAGACAAGCTCAGGGCAGAGTCTGCGGCGCGGTCATGCGAGACGGAAATAAAACTGCTGGAGGATACGCTTTCTCAGTTGAAAAGCGACAGCGAGGAGCTTTCAAAAAAGCTTGCTCAGGTAGAGCAGACGCAAAAAAGCGCGGAGGAATGTACACGTCTGCTTGAGGAGAAAATCGCAAAAACGCAGTCGGGCGCAGACGGCATTTCGATAGAGATCGAGAAGCAGACAAAAAAGCGCGAAACACTGACAAAGATGCTTTCGGACATCAAGCTGCAAATGCTTGGTATTGATAAAGATATAGAGTCGCTCAAAAGTGAGATAGAGTCGCTGAAACTCATCGGCAGCGGCAACGAGGAAAAGCGCAGGCAGCTAAAAGATGAGATAATTGCCGAAAACGAGAGTAAGCAAAAAACAGAGCAGCTTATCATGCGGTATAACAGTGAGGAGAAAAAGCGGCGGCTTAAAACGGCGCAGAACAATGAAACTCTCGCTCAACTAAGCGCGGAGCGTGCAAAACTTGAACAGCGCACAACAAGGCTTAGAAAGCTTGAACGTGAAAAATCAAATGAGAAAGAAACGATAGGGCGCGAGTTGTCAAGGCTTGAAGAGCGGCGTGAAAATCTCAAAAAGCAGTATGACGACATAATCAGAAAATTGTGGGACGAGTACGAGCTGACTCCGAAAACAGCACGCAGCAAAGCGGCAGTGATCGAAAGTATAACAGGCGCGCAAAAACAGCTTGCAACGCTGAAATCAAAAATTAAGTCGCTGGGCAGTGTGAACGTTGCAGCGATAGACGAGTATAAAGAAGTATCCGAGAGATACGAGTTTCTGAAAGCTCAGGTCGGCGACGTCGAGAAATCTAAAAAAGAAATATTGTCGCTTATCGGCGATCTTACAAAGCAGATGAAGGAGATATTCGTCGAACGGTTCGCACTCATAAACAAGAATTTCGGCGAAACGTTCAAGGAGCTTTTCGGCGGCGGTCAGGCGAGCTTGTCGCTCACAAACGAAAACGATATTCTCGGCAGCGGCATTGACATCAACTGTCACCCGCCGGGAAAGATCGTGGCTCATCTTGAGTCGCTTTCGGGCGGCGAGCGGGCACTTGTTGCAATATCTCTTTATTTTGCGATAATGAAGGTAAGCCCTGCGCCGTTTTGTGTGATGGACGAGATAGAGGCTGCACTTGACGAGGTGAACGTTGACCGATTCGCCTCATATATGAGAAGGATAAACGACAAAACGCAGTTCATTCTCATTACGCACAGGCGAGGAACAATGGAGGAGGCGGACGTTCTGTACGGCGTTACCATGCAGGACGAGGGTATTTCGAAGCTGCTGTCAATGAAAGCCTCCGAGGCAGCGGCAATGATGAAAGCACGATGAAGGAGTGATTTTGTGGGATTATTTGCTAAGATCAAGGAAGGACTGAAAAAGACCCGCGACAGCGTTGTCGGGCAGATCGACTCGATGCTGAAGTCTTTCACAAAGATCGACGAGGAGCTTTTTGAGGAGCTTGAAGAGCTGCTTATCATGGGCGACGTGGGCGCGGTCACTTCACAGAAGATTTGTGAGGAATTGAGAAAAAAGGTCAAAAAAGAGGGAGCTACCGACCCGAAAGACGTGCATAGACTTCTCCAGAACATTGTTGCGGAAATGCTGCGCGGCGGGCAGGAGCTGAATATTTCGACAAAACCGTCCATTGTGCTTGTCATCGGAGTGAACGGAGTCGGCAAGACAACTTCTATCGGAAAATTGGCTGATTCGCTGCGACGTGACGGCAAAAAGGTTTTGTTGTCGGCTGCTGATACATTCAGGGCGGCGGCAGTGGAGCAGCTTGACATTTGGGCACAGAGAAGCCGCTGCGATATAGTAAAGCAAAAAGAAGGTTCAGACCCCGCCGCAGTTGTGTTCGATTCAATACAGGCGGGCAAGTCAAGAGGCGCAGACGTTATCATAGTTGATACCGCGGGGAGACTGCACAATAAGCGTCATCTGATGGACGAGCTTGCGAAAATAAACAGGATAATCGACAGAGAATTGCCCGATGCGGACAAAGAAGTTTTGCTTGTGCTTGACGCAACCACAGGTCAGAACGCAGTTAATCAGGCGAGAGAATTCAAGAAAGCTGCCGATATTACGGGCATTGTGCTGACAAAGCTTGACGGCACGGCGAAGGGCGGCATTGTTCTGTCAATCAAAGAGGAACTTAATGTTCCCGTGAAATATATCGGTGTAGGCGAGCAGATAGACGACCTGCAGCCTTTTGATCCGGACGATTTTGCAAAAGCATTGTTTGAGGTAGATAAGCATGACTAAATATTTGATAGCTACGAATAATCCGGGCAAAGTTAAAGAGTTCGCAAGAATATTGTCGCCGCTCGGCATTGAGGCTGTGACTGCGAAGGAAGCGGGCGTGTCGCTTGATGATGTAGAAGAAACAGGCGAAACTTTTGCGGAAAATGCCTACATCAAAGCGAGAGCCGCATTCGAAAGAACAGGTTTGCCGTCAATAGCCGATGATTCGGGTCTTTCGGTAGACGCGTTAAATGGCGAGCCGGGAGTATATTCGGCGCGTTACGCAGGGCAGGGCGCAGATGACGCGAAGAGGATAGAAAAGCTTCTTCACAACCTTGAGGGCGTGGAGAAGGACAAGCGCACAGCGCATTTTACCTGTTCCATATGCTGTGTTGTGGATAATGACACAGTGATAACGGCGGAGGGCAAATGTTACGGCGTGATCGCAGAGAAGCCGATGGGTGACGGCGGTTTCGGATATGATCCGGTTTTTCTGACGGAAGACGGGAGAACTTTTGGACAGCTGAGTGCGGAGGAAAAAGATAAAGTCAGTCATCGAGGTAAGGCGTTGAGGGAGTTTAGTGGAAAAATGAGCTGAGAAGAGCGCGTACTAAAGTTTTTGCCCCGCTTTTTTCAAAAAGCGGGCGGGGTCTGGGGCAGAGCCCCGGTGAAAAGGCAGATGTGAGCGAAAAAAGCAGAAACAAGCAAAAATAATAATGTGCGAGCAAAGAACGTAGCTGGCGGTAAGAAGAAAGTAGGCACGAGTCTTCGACGAGAGCAGCAAGTCGAAGACAATGTGCCGACTTGTGAGTGACAAAGCCGAATTATCAAAACAACTCCACTCTCAACCCTCCACACTTTAAAAAACGAGGAGAAATAATATGTTAAGCAGTAAACAAAGAGCTTATCTGAGATCACTTGCGAACGGCATTGATACAATATTGATGGTCGGCAAGGGCGGCATGAGCGAGCAGATCGAAAAGCAGGCTGCCGACGCGCTGAAAGCCAGAGAGCTTATCAAGGGCAAAGTGCTTGAAACGTGCGAACTTTCCCCAAGAGAAGCAGCGCAGCAGATCGCCGACGCAACAAAAGCCGACGTCGTTCAGGTAATAGGCTCCAAGTTCGTTCTATATAAACGAAATGAAAAAGAACCAAAAATAGAATTACCCAAGAAAAACAAAAAGGGCTGATCCTAATGAAAAAACTACGCAAAATAGCCGTTTATGGCGGAAGCTTTAATCCGATACATAACGCGCATATCGCAATTATTCAGGCGTTTGTCAAGAAGTTTAAGCCCGATAAGCTTTTGCTTATCCCGACAAATATTCCCCCGCATAAATCTGCGGAGAATATGGCGACAGGCAGCGAGCGCGCAGAAATGTGCCGCCTTGCCCTGAAGGACATGAAAAAAGTCGAAGTCTGCGATATCGAGTTAAAACGCGAGGGGAAGAGTTACACAGTCGATACACTCCGGGAGTTATCGGAAATGTACCCCGACAGCGAGTTTTATCTGATAATGGGCGAAGATATGTTTGTGTCACTTCTCGATTGGCGGCGGCCCGAGGAGATATTCAAACTGGCGGTGATCTGCACAGTGGCGCGCGGCGGGGGCGACCTTACGCAGCTTTACGAGATGGACGAAAAATACAAAGCACTGGGTGCGCAAACTGTCATTCTTGATATGAAGAAATCCGATGTTTCAAGCACAATGATCAGGCAGGCAGTGTTTAATGACAAAAGCATTTCGAAGTACGTCTGCGAGGACGTGGAGCGTTATATTTATGCACATTATCTTTACATGAATAAAGCAGAAATAAATTACCCGCGTTTTCATAAGGTGCTGAAGTCGAGAATGGGCGAAAAGCGGTATATACATTCGTGCAATGTAGCACTGGAAGCCGTTCGCTTGGCGGAGCTTCACGGAGCGGATAAAGAAAAGGCGAAGCTTGCGGGACTGCTGCACGATGTTACAAAGGAAACGCCGCATGATGAACAGCTTGCGCTTATGCGGAGGTTAGATGTGCCGTTAGATGAGCTTACCTTGTTATGTCCAAAACTGTGGCACGCTATATCGGGCGCGGCATTTGTGAGACATATTATCGGGATCGAAGATGACGATATATTCAATGCGATACGCTACCACACGTCGGGGCGCGCGGGCATGAGTGTTCTTGAAAAGTGTATTTTTATCGCAGATTTCACGAGCGCGGAGAGAAACTACAACGGTGTTGCAAAAATGAGGGAGCTTGCAGACAAGAGCCTTGACTCGGCAATACTGTTTGGTGTATCGTTCAGCATAGCCGACCTTGCGGGAAAAAATTCGGCTATTGACCCGAACGCGATTGCATGCTACAATGAAGTAGTGCTTAACAAGATGAAAGAAAGCAATTGATTCGTAGGTGGTAGTTATGAACGCACTTGTAATAAACTGCAGTCCTGTGCGAACAGGCGCAACTGCGGAAATAGCAAAAATCGTATCCGATTCTCTTTTGGATAGATACACCACAAAATTTGTGTGTATAGATGATTACCGTTTTGAGTTTTGCAAAGGCTGCCGACGCTGTCATGTTACCGGCGAGTGTGTGCAGAGTGACGATGTTGATCTGCTTATGAATGAATTTTCAACAGCAGATGTGATCGTTTGTGTTTCGCCGTCATATTGGGCTGATATTCCCGGACAGTTCAAGGCTTTTATCGACAGATGCACCCCCTGGTGCAATACACATGATCCTCATAAAACAATTCCCGCAGGAAAAAAAGGATACGTTGTCGCACTGCGCACGGGAACGAGTATGAAGGAGTGCGATAGGATAATAGGCAGCATTGAACATTTTTACGGTCATTTGGAAATCGAATGCTGCGGCAGTCTGGGTCTGTGTGGTGTTGAAAACAGAGACAAAGTATTCGACAGAACGGATGAGATAGTGTCTTTTTGCAGCGAAATTTGATCAGCAATATTGAATATTAAAATTTATAAATATATAAGGAGTGAAAATATGACATCGTTGGAAACTGCGAAACTTGCCGCGAAGGCCATTGACAGCAAGAAAGGTGCAGGAATTAAGGTCATCAAGGTTGACGGAATATCATCGATATCGGATTATTTTGTAATTGCCACAGGATTCAGTTCAACACAGGTTCGTGCGTTGGCGGACGAGGTCGAGTATCAGCTGAAAGAAGCGGGCGAGACTGTGAGCCACATTGAAGGGCACAAGAACGACAGCTGGATACTGCTTGATTACGTTGATGTTATTGTTCACGTTTTCTCGGAGGAAGCGCGGGATTTCTACGATCTCGACAAACTCTGGGCGGATGGCGAGCCGATCGACATTTCAGACGTTATCAGCGAGAATTAACCGTTGGCGGGCATGCGGGTCTCACCTGCCGGTTCGGTCGGCTGGGAGCCGTCCCCGACGGCTGGGAGCCGTCCCCGACGGCTGGGAGCCGTCCCCGACGGTGCTTCTGCTTATGCAGAGGTCTCCACCGGAGACCCGCACCCCGCAGGCAAGTTCCGTCGAGCATTATTTTCAACAAAAAGCATCGCCGCAGCGATAAATACTATAGTATA
>CADCOF010000166.1 GCA_902802975.1 uncultured Ruminococcus sp.
ACGCCAGCATTGAGACGGTTTATAAAAACCTCAAAATGTATATGCAGTATGTGGAAAATGACGTATATACCGATGATTTTACAGGCGTTAAGAATAAAGCTGCATATAAACGGAGAGTGAGTCAATACGAAGAGGATATCGCATCGGGCACAGCGTCATTCTCGATCGGATTTTTTGACATTAACGATATGAAAACAGTATACACCAACTATGGATATGAAGCCGGAGATAAGCTTATGTTTGACTGCGCAAGGCTGCTTAAAGAGACATTCGGTGATGATAATGTTTTCCATATTGTAGGCGATGAATATATAGTATTGATGGACAAAGCTTCCGAAGACGATGTGAAAAAGCTATTTGCCCAGCTTGACGAAAAGATAAAGGCATACAACAGCGACAGTTCTACAAAGCATACTCTTACTATTACCAGAGGCTCTATGACATACGATCCCAAAAAGCACAAGGATTATCGTCAAGTATTTATTGAAACGAAAAAAGCTTACGATAAGGATAAAGAAAGATTCCGTAACAAAACTAATAGCAATAAATAAAATAACTCCCTCTGTCACAAAAATGTGGCAGGGGGAGTTTTACAATGTGACAAATAACAAAAGGTCTGCGCTACACTATTTTGCAGCACAGACCTCAAATCACTACTTAATTTAAATGTGAACCGGATTACTGCTCGGGATAAACAGAAACCTTCTTGCGGTCACGACCCATACGCTCGAAACGAACAACGCCGTCAATCTTAGCGAAGAGAGAATCGTCGCCGCCTCTGCCAACATTCTCACCGGGATGAATGTGAGTGCCTCTCTGCTTGTAGAGAATATTTCCGGCTTTTACGAACTGACCGTCAGCACGCTTTGCACCGAGACGCTTCGACTCGGAATCACGACCGTTCTTGGTCGAACCCATACCTTTTTTATGAGCAAAAAGCTGAATATTAACCTGAATCATGGTTTACACCTCCGTAAATTTAACTTCGATAAAATCACTGTACTGCTTTTCAAGTTCAAGCAGATGCAGCTTTAACCCCTGCAGAATAATACTGCACTGTTCTGATTTTTCACGCGGAACACTGATTTTAATATCGCCGTCACTGCATTGCACCTCGGCATTTACGTCCATAAGCTCCGTCAGCGTGTTTGCGGTCATTATGACAGCGGAACTGACAGCCGCGCACACAATGTCTTCGCCTTCTTCGGCGTAACCGCTGTGTCCGAAAACATGAACGCCGGATATAACGCCGTCCGCCGTGAAAAAAACTGCCTCAGTCATATCTTAAGCTGTGATGCTTGTGATCTCAACCTTAGTGTACGGCTGACGATGACCGAGCTTTCTCTTTTCGCCCTTCTTCGGCTTGTAAGTAGATACTGTGATCTTCTTGCCCTTGCCATTCTTGAGCACTTTTCCTGCTACGGAAGCATTTGCTGCAGCCTCGCCAACGATAATATCGTCATCTGTTCCGACTGCCACTACCTTGAAGTCAACCTTTGTATCAGCGTCGAGATTGAGTTTCTCCACATAAATAACAGAACCCTGCTCAACCTTATACTGCTTTCCGCCGGTTTCAATAATTGCGTACATTTGCAGACACCTGCACTTTCATTATAGACTCGCTATCATTTCAGGCTGTGCACCTTCGCGCATGCTGCGGGCGCAGGAATATCCTGACTTTAAAACTGCCCGTGATAAGCGGCATTCTTATTTTAACACCTTTCACTGCAATTGTCAAGCCCTAAATTTTTTGCATCATGACAGGCAGATCACGCGCATGTCGCATGTGTAGTATTAGCCTATTTAGCTTAAAGCTTAAAGTTGAAAGTTAAAAGTTAAAAGTGGAAAGTGGAAATTATGGTATCAGTTAGCTTTCAGGAATAATAATTCCACTTTCAACTTTACACATTCCACTTTTAAAAATAATTATTTATGTCGTCTACATAATAGACTATGGTGACAGTGACTCGTAGACGTCGGTGAACATGCGGCACAACCGGCACATTCCGAGCAGCAGCCCTTTTTGCGGCGTTTTATCGTTATCTTTATTGATATGATAATAATAAAAAATAATATAATTAATAATGCAATGTCAACCGGTTTCATCTTGTTCACCTCGTTTATATTATATTTATAATTATATTAAATAAAAATGTGACTATCCATGCGACTACACATTGCCAGATTATAAGCCCCAACGCCCATTTTTTGCCAAGTTCCCGTTTTACTGCCGCTATTGTTGCCACACACGGCGTGTATAGTAAACTGAATACAAGCAGGCAGCCGGCAGATACAGGAGTCATTACAGACGTTATGCCGCCTGCTGTTCCATACATCATCTCCAGTGCAGATACAACGCTTTCTTTCGCTATGAAGCCGGAAACAAGCGACGTCACTATTCGCCAGTCGCCAAGCCCTAGCGGAACGAACAGCGGTACAAACAGTCCCGCCACTTTTGCCATGATGCTGTCCGCAGAATTTGTCACAAGATCAAGTTTGATATCGAAACTTTGCAAAAACCAAATCGCAATTGTTGCAATCAGGATTACCGAACAGGCTTTTTCCAGAAAATCCTTCGCTTTTTCCCACATCAGCTGCATTGTGCTGCGAAATGCCGGCAGGCGGTAGTTAGGCAGCTCCATTACGAACGGTACAGCCTCGCCCTTGAACAGTGTTTTTTTATACAACAATGCAATTAATATTCCGGTGATTATTCCCACCAGATACAGCCACGTCATAACAAAGCCGCCCTTGCCGGGGAAAAAGGCGTTGACAAAAAACGCGTATATGGGTATTTTTGCTGTACAGCTCATGAACGGCGTGAGCAGTATGGTGACTTTTCTGTCGCGTTCACTGGGCAGCGTTCGGGTGGACATAACAGCAGGCACGGAGCAGCCGAATCCTATCAGCAGTGGAACAATACTTCGCCCGGAAAGCCCCAGCTTTCGCAGAAGCTTATCCATAAAGAACGCAACGCGCGCAATATATCCACTGTCTTCCAGCAAGGATAAGAAAAAGAACATAACGACCACTATCGGAAGAAAGCTCAGCACGCTGCCTACTCCGTTAAATATTCCGTTGATTATCAGGCTGTGAATGGCATTGTTAACATCGTTTTCGGTCAGTGCGGCGTCAACGATTACTGCCAGTTTGTCTATGCCAATCTCAAGCAATTGCTGAAGCCATGCGCCGATAACGTTAAATGTCAAGAAAAATACCGTACACATGATCAGTATAAATATGGGTATTGCAGTCCATTTTCCCGTGAGTATTCGGTCAAGGCGTTCACTGCGCTTGTGTTCGCGGCTTACTTCCGGTTTTTTTACGCATGCCGAGCATATCTTCTCGATAAACGCAAATCTCATATCGGCAATGGCGGCACATCGGTCAAGCCCGCGTTCTTTTTCCATCTGAACGGTGATGTGTTCCAGTGTGTCTCTCTCGTTTTGGTCAAGTGCGAGACTGTCCAATATCAGCTCGTCTCCGTCAATGGCTTTGCATGCAGCGAAACGCAGCGGCAGCCCCGCCTCGTCTGCATGATTTTCAATCAGGTGCGCCACTGCGTGAATACATCTGTGAACTGCGCCGCCGTGGGCATTTTTATCGCAGTGGTCTTGGCGCAGCGGCGGTTCTTTATATTTTGCAATGTGCAGAGCGTGCGTAACAAGCTCATGTATACCCTGATTTTTTGCCGCAGATATCGGCACAACGGGCACGCCCAGCATTTCCTCCATTTTGTTTATATCAATGCTGCCGCCGTTTCCGTTGAATTCGTCCATCATGTTTAGCGCAATTACAACAGGAATATTAAGTTCCAAAAGCTGCATTGTCAGATACATATTTCTTTCGATATTGGTAGAGTCAACTATATTGATTATAGCATCTGGTTTTTCATAAATTACAAAGTTACGCGAAACGATCTCTTCTTTTGAATAAGGAGACATGGAGTATATGCCCGGAAGGTCTGTGATCTGCGTGTTGCTGTGTCCGATAATTGCGCCGTCTTTTCTGTCAACCGTAACGCCGGGAAAATTTCCGACATGCTGTTTTGAACCCGTGAGTTTATTGAACAGAGTCGTTTTGCCGCTGTTCTGATTTCCAACAAGCGCAAATGTGAGAATATGGTTGTCGGGAAACGGTTCGTTTTCACCTTGAACATGATGAACGCCCGGTTCTCCGATTGCAGGGTGCAGGGATTTATTTCTGCTTGTGCCTTGCTTAATGAGCTTTTGCGGCTTAATCGGCTCTACACCGATTTTCGCAGCGTCGTCAAGACGGAGAGTAAGCTCGTATCCATGCAGGCGAAGTTCCATCGGATCGCCCATCGGAGCGAATTTTACAAGCGTTACATCCACACCGGGTATAAGCCCCATGTCGAGAAAATGCTGCCGCAGTGCGCCCTCGCCGCCGACAACGCGTACACGGGCAGACTCTCCTACTTTTAACTCATTTAGTTTCATATAATTCACTCCTGCTTTTTCGATGATCAACATAGTTCGGCATCACAATAATATGCCGATATTGTTTACAAATACATATGTGATCAAGGCGGGAAACATGTCCCGCAATTTATGAAATAATTATATCAATCTAACTGAAAATTGTCAATGTTTGTCGTTATGCAAAAATCCGGCAGCAACAAACTAAAACAAACCAAAAAAGCGAATTTTTTTAAAAAAAGCATTGACAAACACCGAAAAATGTGATATTATTATTTACGCACGATACGTCATATGCGAGTGTGCTGGAATTGGCAGACAGGCACGTTTGAGGGGCGTGTGTTGAATGACGTACGGGTTCAAGTCCCGTCACTCGCAC
>CADCOF010000167.1 GCA_902802975.1 uncultured Ruminococcus sp.
ATAATCCTTCTGTTGACATTGCGTTGTTCGGAAGAATGGCAGCAAGCGATCCCACGCTTAACTATGATGCAGCGGCACAGGTTGCACACGCAATTTCAACCCACGCCGTGCAGAATGAGTATGACTACTTTACTGCTGTTGATGATCTTCAGACTGAAGATAACGCGGGCGCAGGTCATCTCGGAACGATCGAGTTTAATTCGTCAACAATGTACAGATATGCAACGGTCAATGTTTCGGAGCTGGTTAAAACTCTGGGCGCAGAGAATACAGCTTCTGCAGTAAAAAAATTCGGTCAGGCGTTTATCTTTTCTATGCCGACAGGCAAGGAGAATACTTTTGCAAACAGAACACTCCCTGATATGGTATATGTTACCTTGCGCAGCGATCAGCCTGTTAATCTTTGCGGCGCGTTCGAAATGCCGATAAAGAAAAGTGACAGCGGATATGTGTCAGCGTCGAAAAGCAGACTTATGGAATATGCACAGAATGTATATTCTCAATTTGCCGCAGAGCCTGATAAAGCCTGGGTTAACGATATTTCATCGGAATTATCACTGCCTGAGCTTCTCTCTCAGCTTGAAAAATCGGTAAACGACAGAATAAACGAGGTGTAAGCATGGCAACGCTGTTACTTAGACTTGCTGCACCTTTGCAGGCATGGGGCAGCGATTCGAAATTCAACATACGTTTAACGGAACGCGAGCCGACTAAAAGCGGCGTTGTGGGAATGATAGCAGCGGCCATGGGCATACAGCGAAATGACGATCCATCAAAGCTTGAACCGCTCAATGCGCTTCGCTTTGGTGTGCGCGTTGAAAAAGAGGGAAAGCTTCTCAAAGATTTTCATATGGTGCACGAGATGACGGGAAAAAAGGATTCTCATGTTACCGAGCGGTTCTATTTGTCGGACGCAGTTTTTATAGCGGCACTCGAATCGGAAAATGCCGATTTTCTGGAACAGATAGCCCACGCGCTGAAAAATCCCGTATTTCCGCTCTTTTTGGGCAGACGTTCATGTCCGCCCACTTTGCCTATCGTTCTCGGCATGAGAGACGGCGACCTGATAAGCGTTCTTAAAACAGAGCCGGCCTTTTTTGAAAAAAGCAAACCAACGAGGATCGTGTATGATTCCGATAATGGTGTACCTGTTCGCGACAAGCCTGTTTCATTCTCACAGCTTCACAGACAATACGGCTTTCGCATGAAAACAGAGGAAATGCTTAATATATCGGAACACGATCCCATGGCTGATTTGTGAGGTGAAATATGTATTTATCAAGAATAAAATTAGATACCTCACGCACGGAAACTATGCGTGCGCTTGCGTCGCCGAGTGTGTTCCACGGAGCTATAGAATCGGCGGACGAGGAAAGAACGCGCAAGCTTTGGCGGCTTGATACGCTTTACGGAGATCAGATTTTGCTTATTCTTACCGAAAAACAAATTGATCTGTCCGGTGTATCGGAACAGTTTAGTTATGACGGAACATTTGAAACAAAAGTTTATGACGGTCTTTTAGACCGGATAACAAACGGAAGCCGATGGCAATTTCGTTTGAAAGCCAATCCCACAATTCAGAAATTTGACAAAAAGAAGGGTAGGGGAAAGGTACTCGCACATATCACCACAGAATATCAGGGCGAGTGGCTGAAAAAGCAGGCAGAAAAAAATGGATTTGCACTCAACGACGATGAGTGGCTTGTCACCGGTTCAAGATGGTATATTTTCAAAAAGAACCGTCACAAAAAAGATAATGTCAGAATGCTTGCCGCAACTTATGAAGGCGTTCTCACCGTGACTGATGCAGAAGCGTTCAAAAACGCGCTTACTAAAGGAATAGGCAGAGAAAAGGCTTTCGGAATGGGTTTGCTGACAGTTACGAGGGTGATGAGATGAAAGAGCGGGGCGGCGTGGAAAAACCGGTGCTGCAGGAACTTCCCGTTGTCTCCGATAGAATGACATTTATATATCTGGAGCATTGTCGTATTAGCCGCGAGGATGGCGCAGTTTCTGTAAGAGATGCGGAAGGAACGGTGTATATACCGGCCGCTTCTATAACAGTGCTGCTCATAGGTCCCGGAACAGACATTACTCACAGAGCTATGGAGCTTATTGGAGATATGGGGATAAGTCTTATTTGGGTGGGGGAGCAGGGCGTTCGCTATTATGCTCATGGTCGAGCGCTCAACTCCCACGCCTCACTCCTCGAAAAGCAGGCAAAGCTTTTTTCAAACACACATTTGCACCTTAACGTTGTGAAAAAGATGTATTCTATGCGTTTTAAAAACGAAGATGTTACAGGTTTGACTCTGCAGCAGCTTCGTGGACGTGAAGGTGCAAGAATGAGAAAAATATATCGTGAACATGCCAAGCTTAATAATGTTGAATGGCACGGAAGAGAGTACGACATTGATAATTTTTCCGATGGAACTCCGGTTAATCAGGCTCTTTCGGCAGGCAATGTTTGTCTGTATGGTCTTGCCGTTTCAGTCATAACTGCGCTTGGCTGTTCACCCGGACTTGGGTTTATTCATGTAGGGCACGAGCTTTCGTTTGCATATGATATTGCCGATTTGTATAAAGCCGATTTGACCATACCTTTAGCTTTTCAGCTTGCCGCTGACACCGAGAATCTTCCTGATCTTCCAAATATCGTAAGAAGAAGAATGAGAGATTTATTTGTAAAAACACATCTGCTGGAGAAAATGGTGCGCGATATAAAATATTTGCTTGACGATTCAGAGGCAGATCAAGATATTGATCTTGCATTATGGGATGATCATCACAAGCTTGCAGAATATGGCGTATCATATGGCAAAGGCGGTGATGATGATTGATAGTGGTCAGCATGACAAATTGTCCGCCTAAACTGCGCGGTGATCTTTCAAAATGGCTGCTTGAAATAAATACCGGAGTATATGTTGGTCAGGTTAGTGCGAGGGTGCGGGATGCTCTTTGGAAGAGAATATGCGAAAATATCGGTTCCGGTCAAGCAACAATGGTGTTTTCCATGAATAATGAACAACATATGGATTTTTATGTTCATAATACGTCATGGACTCCTGTCGATTTTGACGGCATAAAGCTTATGAGACATCCGAATCCTGTTCCGTATAAAGCCGATATCCATGCCGGTGATGATAAGGGAATGAGTCTTGCGGCAGTTCACAGAATGAACCAGAAGCGGCGAAGGAACACCATGGTGACCTCGTATATTTTGCTTGACATTGAAACGACAGGTTTGTCAAAAGAAAAAGATGATATTTTAGAGATAGGTTTTGTTAAGATTTCGGGCGGAAAAATAATTAGTCAGCGGTCTTTTTTAATAAATGTTGAAAAAATACCCGATGAAATAGTAAAACTTACCGGAATAACTCCCGAAATGGTACAAAGTGAGGGCGTTGATCTTAAAACTGCGCTTGAAGAAACATTTGATATAATTGACGATAAAAATGTTTTGATATACAATGCGGATTTTGATCTTGGCTTTTTGAAAAAAGGCGCAGAATCCTGTGATGTTGATTTACCGGATATTCATTTACTTGATGTTTTTGAGCTTGCAAAAAAGATGATCAGATCTGCTCCCAATCACAAGCTTGAAACAGTGGCAGTTCAATTAGGAATCGAAAAAAAGCAAAATCACAGGGCGGTTGAAGACTGTTTGCTGATGAATGAAGTTTATTTAAAACTGAATGAAAAAGGCTGAACGCAGGATAAAAAATGTCGATATAATGGGATCTTTTTTAGTCTTTTCCCCGCACATGCGGGGGTGATCCCATCAAAATCAACTGCTTTACTGGGTCTACTGACTTTTCCCCGCACATGCGGGGGTGATCCTGGGCAGACCCAATAAACCGGATTATTAAGATACTTTTCCCCGCACATGCGGGGGTGATCCCGGACTAATCACACATTGTAAACCAGTCTGTTGCTTTTCCCCGCACA
>CADCOF010000168.1 GCA_902802975.1 uncultured Ruminococcus sp.
ACACCTATTTTTGTCATTTGTCAACACATTTTACCAATTTTTGTAAATTTTTAAAAATAATGCCAAATTTTTAAAACTCTGATTTTTTGGAATAGAGCTTTAAGATTTGAATACGAACAACTTACATTAACATAGCATTTAATAAATAGGCATCTTTCAAATTGATAATATTGTCTTCATTTAAATCTGCAGCTTTAAGATAGATTCCATTCAAATTTGATTCTCCGCAAATATGATCACAGATTTTGTCCATATCCGCACTGTTAACCGTCCCGGTGCCGTTCACGTCACCGGGAATAATTATCGTGTATGTATTATTGCTCAATACAAGACGCATACCTGTTGCCACTGCTCCGCTTGCATCGCCGCCGCTCTTGTCGATCACTCTGCCGCCCGTGCTGCGCTTTACTTCCGCGGCAGTTGTTCCCACCTCAATATTACTCACAGTACATGCTGCCTCATCGAAAACATAATTGTTGTCTTCACCTTCACTCTGAACGTTGCTTTCTGTATGTCTGACTTCAAGCTTATTTGTAATATCCTCGGGAAAAATATAATTTATCGCCGCATCGTTTCCTTTTTGGATGACGCAAATACAGCACCCGCTGCCGCAGATAAACATATCGTTTGATGCACCGAACAACGGAACAATACTATCGCCGTTGACCGCAGAAACCATATTATTCCTGACTCCGATAAGCCAGCCGCCTATCTCCCCCACTCCGCGCGAGGTTTCAAACTCATCATACAGTATACTTTCTCCGGTTATACTGTACACAACAGAATTATTATCCGAAAACTTATCATCATTAATATAGATATCATTTGTCTTAATGTTTATATCATAAATTTTTGTATTCGTTATCATAACAACAGTATTGCTGCACACACAATATACAGCACTTCCGTCACGCGCAGTATCCATTGATATAAATTGATCTTGCAGCGATACAGAATCAACATATTTAAATTTATCGTTATATATGTTCACAAATGCAGGCTCCGCCAAATAATAAAACTTTCCGTCAAATGCAAATCTGCCTCTTTGAACCGGTTCTGCGTCGTTGATGGTTCTTGTAAGTATCACACCATTTTTACAGTCATGAGATGTAACGGTGACATAAGGCATTGGAGTAGAACCTGCTGTGTCCACACCATTGAAAAAAAAGTAAAAAACATCATTAAAATATGCATACGGTGACAGTTCCGCGTTGACGTCAATATTTTTCTGTGACACTCCGCCGCTGCTGTCTGCCGTTGTAACGATGTACCGACCGTCATATTTGCCAATAATATAAAAACGTTCGTTATCTCCGTAATAAACAGAACAAATTTCACCGCAGTTTTCAATTATATTTTGAGTAAGTGCGCTGCTTTTGGGTGCTATATCAAAAAAGGCCGCGGCAAAAAACGCCGCAGCCAACACTGCAATTATCCGCAGCTTCATTTTATAAACTTCGCCGCTTCCGCCACAGCAAGCCTGTCGCAGCGTTCATTTTCGGGGTGACCATTATGACCGCGCACCCAAACGAACCTAACCGAATGACGGTCAAGCAGCGAAAGCAACTCCTTCCACAAATCTGTATTTGGCACTGGCTCGCCTCTGCGCACCCAATTATTGGCTTGCCAGCTTTTTGCCCAACCTTTATTTATCGAATTGCAAACATACTGTGAATCTGTTGTAAGTGTGACGCTGCATGGTTCTTTCAAGCATTTCAAAGCTTCAATAACTGCGGTCATCTCCATTCGGTTATTTGTAGTATGAGCCTCTCCCCCGCTCAGTTCCTTTTCGGCCGTTCCGTAGCGGAGAACGGCACCCCAACCACCAGGTCCGGGATTACCTTTGCATGCACCGTCGGTAAATATTTCCACAGCCTTCATTTGCATTTCTCCCTAAACAAAACCTCTTAATTTCAAATAGTCATACAGTATATCAATACTGCCTTCGATACCGAGTTTGCTGCTGTTGAGCGTTATATCGTGAGAATCGACCTCGCCCCAGCGTTTATCGAGCGAGTAGAAATTATAGAACGACGCGCGCTTTTTGTCGGTTTTCATGATACGCTCTCTCGCTTTATCCTCAGACAAACCGTCGCGCTCCATAACTCTTGCGACCTTCGCGTTCATATCGGCATGAATAAACACCGACACAACATTGTCCTTTTCGTCAAGAATGGTATCGGCGCATCTGCCTATGATAACGCAGGGACCCTCAGCAGCTATTTTCTTGATAGTCTCGACCTGTGCCTGAAATACCTTCTGATTTATAGGCATCTCGGTAAATGACATAGGATACGCATCCATTGCAAGCGAAAACAGCAAGCTTCTTGAAGGCATCTCATCGTAATACTCAATAAGGGTTTTCGACATGCCGCTGTCCTTGGCAATTTTTGACAGAAGTTCCTTGTCATAAAACTTGATACCCAATTTATCTGCCAGCTTACGGCCGATCTCATGACCGCCGCTTCCATACTGTCGGCTGACTGCGACAACATAATTCTTGCTCATAAAAGCACATCCTTTCTGCTTGGTGTTACTATTATTTTAACATATTTTTTTATGTTTTGCAAGAAAAATTTGTCAATTATCGTAAATAAAATCCTATTGAGTAACAGAGAATTGAGAATTGAGAGTTGAGATTCAGGTATGCGGCAAAAATCAATTCTGTGTGACAAAAACTTCGGTTTACATGTACTTTGTCTGATCATTCAACAC
>CADCOF010000169.1 GCA_902802975.1 uncultured Ruminococcus sp.
CCGGGAGCGGCGGCACGCCGCCGGGCGCGGTGGGGCACGCGCGCATAAAAGCTGCTAAACCAAAAAAGTAAAAGCGCGAACCGGGAGCGGCGGCACGCCGCCCGCCTGATAAAAAAATTTACATCTATATTTGATATTTTTAAATATTTGTGGTATAATGAGAATGGGTATTGATTTTCTACCGAAAATTGCCGTTTTCTTGAACTTTACCACGAATAATGCAGCCTATTTACAGTATAGTAAATACTGCACAACAAAAATTCATACAACCGGGATGTGAGATAATGAAAAAACTAACTAAAAGTCAACAAAAAGTATATGATTATTTGTTTGAACACAAAGATGACGGGATAGCTCCGTCTGTCAGGGAAATTTGCTCCGCTACCGGGTTTAAATCAACATCTACCGTGCATAACCATCTCAATTCTTTGGAGCGGCTCGGATATATCACTCGCCGCCCCGATTGTGCACGCGCTATTTTCATTAACGACGTAAGCGGTAAACCCAAATTCACTCTTATTCCTATAATAGGTACCGTTACAGCAGGCAAACCGATCTTCGCCTTTGAAGAAAGCCTCGGTTACGTCGCAGTTGAAGAAAGCCTCAAACGTGAACGCGAACTGTTCGCACTAACAGTGAAAGGCGACAGCATGATCAATGCCGGTATTCATGACCAGGACGTCGTTGTCTTTATGAAAACAAGCCGCGCCCATAACGGCGATATCGTTGTTGCTTTAATCGATGACGAGGCCACTGTAAAACGCTTTTTCAAAGAAAACGGAAATATCAGACTTCAGCCAGAAAATCCTATGTACGAACCGATAATTATTACTCAAGAGAGCGAAAACATGCGTATTCTCGGAAAAGTACTAATGCTTCAAAGATATTATGAATAATCGGAGGTGTAAGCTATTTCAGATAATAATAAACCCACGGTTGACGGCAAACCTGTCGAGATAGAACGAAAATATATCATCTATCCGCCCGATAAAAACACAATGGCACTTATCCAAAACATGGACGGCTTCTCATCATCATATATCGAGCAGATATATATCACAACCGAAGACGGTGCTTATGCGCGTATCCGCTGCCGCAGATTCAAAGATGTGTGCAAATATTATTATACCGTTAAACAGTATATTACCGACATTACAAGATTTGAGTCTGAGTACGAAATTACTGCAGCGGAATACGACATTTTACGCAACAACATAAAGCCCAATACTCGCCCTATCACCAAAAAACGTATTTGTTTTTTGTATAAAGATCAGCTTTTTGAGCTTGATATGTATGATTTCGACAATAATTTTTCTACTCTCGAAATCGAGCTTCAGAGTGAGGAGCAGGAGGTTTATCTGCCGCCGTTTATCAATATTATAAAAGACGCTACTTTTGACAAAAGTTATTCGAATTACGCGCTGGCACATAAGATTCAGTAATCAAAATCGAGGAGGCAATGAAAATATGAGTGCAGGAAAAATACTTGTAGTTGATGACGATATAAACATTTGTGAAATACTCAGACTGTATATCGAAAAAGAGGATTATCAAGTTGTAATTGCAAATGACGGAAATGAAGCGGTTCGCCTGTTTGAGCAGGAACACCCCGACTTCGTTTTGCTCGACGTTATGCTGCCGGGAAAAGACGGCTGGGCTGTATGCCGCGAGATACGCCAATCATCTCAATGCCCGATAATCATGCTTACAGCAAAAGGCGAGGTTTTCGATAAAGTGTTGGGGTTGGAACTGGGCGCAGACGATTACATAACAAAGCCGTTTGAACCTAAGGAAGTTGTTGCAAGAATACGCGCTGTAATGCGCCGCACAGGCAAAACCGAAGCGTCAAAAGTCAAAGAGGTAAAATGGGACAAGCTTGATATCAACCTTACCAACTACGAGTTGAAGGTCAACGGAAAACCGATTGACACGCCGCCCAAAGAGATGGAACTTATCTATCACCTGGCGAGTAACCCAAACAGAGTCTTCACGAGAGACCAGCTGCTTGACGAAGTGTGGGGCTTTGATTACTACGGCGATTCGAGAACGGTCGATGTACACATTAAGAGGCTGCGTGAGAAGCTTGAAGGCGTATCCGATAAATGGACGCTGAAAACCGTTTGGGGCGTAGGGTATAAATTCGAGGTCAAAGGCAACGCGGAATGATATGGAGTTTTGAGGGTTGAGGGTTGAGATAAAAAACAGATTCACTGCAATTATAGTAAACAACATAAATCTTGACCTGATTCATTATTTTTGAAAGTGGAATGTGGAAAGTAGAATTATTATTCCCGAAAGCTGACTGTTACCATAAATTTAACTTTAAGCTTTAAGCTTTGAGCTAAATAGGCTAATACTAATGTCGTTTACTATAGATTCAGATCAGATTAGCTAATAGCTACCAACTACCAACTCTTTATCTCTTTGTCGTATTTATTGATATTTATGAAAAAGAAAAGACAAACAATATTCAAAAAATATCTTCTTATGAGTATGCTCGCTGTATTTCTCGGCTTTACAGTAATGGGCGTAATGATCGTGTATTTTGTGACGGAATATTGGGAAACCGACCGTTGGGAGACTCTTCGGAATTACGCCGCTGCAGTGTCGCTGGGACTGACCGACAAAGCGGTTATGGAGGATGACAAAGCGACATTTCAGGAGCAGTACAACGATATTATCAAGGATACCATGCGAACATTAACGGGCGGTCTGGAGTCGGATATTGTGGTAACTGATTCCGACGGAAATATAATATTTATTTCGGAAAACGCCGAACAGGTTTACTCAAGCATGAGCGTTCCGAAAGAGTACGTTACAAAAGCCATGCACAACGATCTTAAAGAAAAATCGGATTTCAACGGCATTTATGACAAACGATATTACATCGTCGGTGTTCCGGTTCAAAAACTTCAAAGCAACGGCATGGTGTCAATAGGCTGCGTATTTGTGGCAAGCAACGCGGACAAGTACGAAGAATATGTTGTTACAATAATTAAAATATTCTGCTCTGCAGGTATAGTTATATTTGCACTGATATTCTGTGTAGTGGGTTGGTTCTCCTACCAACTGACAAAACCGCTCGGACAAATGGCAAAAGCTGCGAAAGCCTTCGGAAAAGGCGACTTCTCGGTTCGAGTTGATGTGAAAAACAATGACGAGATAGGCGACCTTGCGAAATCATTCAACAGCATGGCGGATTCTCTTGCTGCAAGCGAGGGTGTAAGACGTGCATTTGTTGCAAATGTATCGCACGAGCTGAAAACACCCATGACGACGATTGCCGGATTTATCGACGGCATACTTGATGGAACGATACCCAAAGACAGGCAAAATCATTACTTAACAATCGTTTCGGGTGAAGTAAAACGGCTGTCACGGCTTGTCACATCGATGCTTGCGTTGTCGCGAATAGACAGCGGCGCGCTGAAAATGGCAAAGCAGCGGTTCGACTTATCGTCTACAATATTGAATATTTTCCTGACATTTGAGCAAAAACTGGAACAACGGAAGATAAATGTTTTGGGGCTTGACGAAATGGAGCCGATATACATAGACGGTGACCGCGACATGATACATCAGGTTGTATACAACCTGATCGAAAACGCGTCCAAATTTACAAATGAGGGCGGCGACATCACAGTGAACATGCGCACAGAAGGCAGCGAAGCTGTAGTTTCCATCGTCAACACCGGAGAAGGCATTTCAAAAGAACACATAGACTTTATTTTCGACAGATTCTACAAAACGGACAAATCAAGGAGCTTCGATAAAAACGGCATGGGTCTCGGTTTGTATCTTGTCAGAACGATTATTCGTCAACACGGCGGCGACATCACAGTTGAGAGCGTCGAAGGCGAATGGACGAAATTCGAGTTTCGCCTGCCGCTGTCCACACAGAGCGAAGAGTAAGTTTCAGTGAGCAATGCGCAATTCAATGTGCAATTCAATGCGCAATGTGCAATGCGCAATTCAATGTGCAATTAGCAATGCAGAGTGTGCCAAAAGTCGCAGATTGGAACCCCTCCGTCACAAGGTACTACGTACCTTGTGACACCGTCTCGCCTGCCGGCTCGGTCGGTGCTTCTGCTTCGCAGAGGTCTCCACC
>CADCOF010000170.1 GCA_902802975.1 uncultured Ruminococcus sp.
CCCGCACCTATCAAGCTCTGTTTCGATTTTACTACGCCAGTCTGCGCCGAGGTCGGAGAGCAAATCTGCGTGCATGGTGAGTGAGTCATAAAAATAATTCAAAAACTTATGCGAAGCCGAAGTATCATATTCTAAGCCCACTATTGCTGTTTCAATCATATGTCGTTTGTTTTTCATAGAGAAATATGGTAACAAATACTTCAAATACCATTTGATTATTCCTGCCATTTGATTTTTGTCTTTTGAGTTTTCCAACTCTTTTGTTTGATATAGCACAGAAAATTCTCTCCACATCTGTTGGGCATAATCGTGATTTTGAGGAACATAAGTATCCTTTTTCTGTTTCCAAACTGTCATAGGTTCTTTAAAAGCTCTTTCTTCCGAAATTAAATCTCCTGCCAAAACATGAAAATGCGTTATATCTCCATTCTCTCTAAAAAGATGTATTCTCCTTGACTGCAAAGTATATAGTTCAGCAAGGTTGTTTGGAAAAGGTATTTTCACTCTCTCATCAAAACGAACACTCTCCATTTCCCATATAGGCATTTGGTTATTTTCAATATTATCACGATTTATTACCACAAGATTCAACAGAAGGGTTTCAAACAGATTAGCTCCCACAATATAGATCAAGCCTAATTGTCCAAGCCATCCGACCTTTGCCGAAGGCAACTTTTCGCCGTTTTTATCTTTACCTTGCGGTTTAAAAGCCGTGTCATCGAAAGAATGCGTAAATACAAGCCATCTGGCAGCTTGCGCATATGACATTCTATTCATAGCACCTCCTGAGTAGGAAGAAAAGAAATTTGCCTTATTGCCTCCTTTAGATATTTCGCCATTAAATTTTGAAAGCAATAATTTTTCTTGCTTTGTAATAAGCTCCATCATTTTGTCTTTTGTTATCTGATAAAACGGTCTCTCCGGATGAAAAAGCCAAAAACGCTCATGCCATTTGTCAAGATAATCGCCTATCGCCTTTTCGGAAAAACTGCCTCTCTCCCATAAAGCTTTCCAGCGATCCAGTGCTTTTTCCTTTAAAAAAGACTCATAGTCATCTTCATCATCTGAATCAATTCCTTCATCAAGCGGCGAATTGTTTCCGTTTTCATCTGCCCTTGAATAAACGGTATGCAACACCGCAAGCAGCAGACGCATAACGGCAATATCCTGAGTGGGCAGTTCTCCGCTCAAAGATTTGTACTTGTGTGCGTTTAGCAGAGCGTCTTTAAGCGATACCTCACTGACTTTACAATCGCTGTCCATCACTCTTATCCACGGTTCGTCAATCAGGTTAAATTCAATCTCATTCAAATTACAATCACTCCTTTTTGTATGTCAGTCCGGTTTCATGGTTATATTTCAGCGTATAACCGGATAATTCCGCTTCATTGTTTTCGTCAAAGAAAAGAAAAAGCTGCCCTTTGAGCCAATAGTTTTTCTGCCACTCAGATGTATACGGTTTGCCTTTTTTCTCAAGCTCGGCTATTGCCTTATCGATATTCCATTTTCTTGAAAAAAGACTCGGAAGGCGCAGTTTTTGCTTTGCGATATTCTTGTATTCTTCATCCGTTAATTCACCCGGCAGCTTTGTATCATCAAGAAATCCTATCGTACCATCGCTGTAAAGCTTCATAGCAAGAACCTCGACAGAATCGGTTCCGTCACGAACAGACGCTTCAGCCTGACTGTCATTTACCGTTCTGTCAAGCAAGCCGTGAAGTATATCTCTGCGTTTTGGTTTTTTCAGCAAAAACGATCCGGCTTTGCTTACAGAAATATCAGTGCTGTTCAGATAGGCGCGATATTCCTCGCTGTCATCAAATGAATCGTATACCTTTTGAACAAGCGGCGAGATATCATCGGGCAGTGTTACGGAATCGGGAATATATTTAAGTGTTTCTTTAAGCAGCCATGTTCCGTATATACTTTTTGAACCGCTTTTGTCATTTTCGTATTCATCGGTTACCACACAGCAAACAGGTGAACCAAGATCGTCGGGTCTGTTTCGCGTGTGTCTGTGAAGTCTGCCAATACGCTGCAAAAGAAGGTCAACAGGACAGATATCGGTTATCAGCAGATCAAAATCAATGTCGAGCGATTGTTCAAGCACCTGCGTTCCTACTACAACAAGCCCTCGCCTATCTTCCGACGTGCTGTCGTGACCTATTCTCTCCAGAATCTGTTCTTCCTTTGCCGCCCGGTCGGTCATTATATACTGAGCGTGATAAAGCAGAACATTATGGGTAACATCATTGCGAATCTGTTCGGCAGACAACTGAGCGCGGTGGACGGTGTTCATTATGATGCCAACGCAGCCTCCTGCACTTACAGCGTTTTTAACAATATCCAGTATATCATCATCTCTACATTTTGTGATCTGCACTGTCTTTTTGGCGGCACTGTACGGCAAGGATTCCTGATTGATCTCTCCTCCGTCAGTCCATGTCAGCAGCGGATAATCAATGTTCTTTTCAAATTTTTCGTCAGACCGCCTCTTGCGAAGATAAGCACGAACGAGCGACATTCTCCTTTTTGACGGCAGCGTAGCCGAAAGCAGTATGACGGGAGTATGATAAGCCCCAAGCCATTGCAGCGCGCGTTCGAGATACTGATTCATATACGCATCGTAAGCATGTACCTCGTCGATAATTACAACTTTCTCCGATAAACCGAGATGCAGCAGCATAACATGCCTTCGCTTTAAAGCCATCATCAGCATTTGGTCTACCGTTGCTACAACGAAATCAGAGAGACATGCTTTCTTACTGTCACAAAACCATGAGTGAACTATTACGCCGCTGTCGTTCTCTTCAGGTATACCCTTTTGTATATTTTGAAATGTTTCGTTAAGTGCAGAACTTCCATGCTTAAGCTGCACCGAATGATAAAACCCCTTGGACTGCTTTTCAGCCCAATTTATAACTCTTGGAAAGATTCCGTTTGCCGTTGCCTGTGTAGGCATGCCGAAAAACAAGCCGTTCTTGTCACATTTTGACGCTATCAGCTCTGCCGAAGAAAGTGCCGCCTCTGTTTTGCCGCAGCCCATTGGTGCCTCAAGGATAAACAGCCCCGGTTCTGCTGCACTTTCTGCTATCTCGATCACGCGCTTTTGAATAGGTCTCGGCAAAAAGCCAAATGTATTTTCAAATTCTTTCTCACTGTATGATATTTTATCGGGATTCCAATTATCAGTAAAATTCAAATCTTTCAATGCTGCAGAAGTTCGTTTTTCAAAATCTATCTCATCGCCGTCATCATCGATGCTTATCAGCGGAAAATAATTTGTATTGCTGGCAATCCAATCGGCAGTTATTACAAGTCCTGTAAGCAGCATTTGCGCCTGTTCACTGATATCGGGAAGTTCGCTTATATTTTCAAAGCCCGTCTTTACAACCGCATAGTCAATAATATGTTTCCATGTGCTTTCGAGTGTCGAACGATTCTCCTCGGTATCTCCGTAAAAATTTCGATAACCGATTATATCCTTTTGATCACACGTCAAATCGGCTATCAAAGTCTCGGCAGGAACGCCATGATGTGAGCCGACTACTGCAGCAATACTCTCGGGACAGCCCATATATTTCAGTATTGCTTCACCGGCGTAGGAGTGCGGCGTATTTTGAACCGTTTTCATATCCATTCGTTCGGGAATATCAAGAAAGCGATTAAGCTTTTGCACTCTTTCGGGAACGCTGAACGAAATTTTGTACTGAAAACCAACAGTAGCTTTGCCTATGTCGTGAACGAGTGCCAAAAACAAAGCAATTTTTTCGGCTTCCTCTTTTTCCAAAGAACATGAATAAAAAAATGAATCCGACACAAATTTATCAAGTAAGTACTCCATAACTTTATATGTATCAAGATGATGTATCCAAAGCGGCAGCCAATAAGAGGAGGTTACACCCGATTTTGCCGTATACAACTTACTACATTTTCCCATATTAAACAACCTTCTATCTACTATTTTATCTATTATCAATCGCTGACAACACCCACTGCCGATACTGATCTTTCAGGTCATAGGGCGATTTGATTTTCATTTGAGTGGGAAACTGCAGCATCCAGCCCCAAAAAGTCGGACTAATCTGAACCTGAACCGATGCAATGAATTTGTCATTATACTTTCTTATTACAGTTGATTCTCCAAATTTGTCATAGATAACACCAATCAAATTCTTGTCAAATATGAGCGTAATTCTTCGCAGCGGTCCGCCGTACATTTTAAACGCCTGCAATGAGTATTGTTTTGCTTTACGCAGCGACGTCCTGCATTCTTCTGATATATCATCTTCAGACAAAGCTATACTGTCAATACGGTCAACACGAAATGTTTTGATATTATTTACATATTCTTCCTCCGATCGATAACACAGCAGATAATAATTTCCGTCATTGCAGACCATTGCAATCGGTTCTTCAAGATACCGATTTTTGTCATGCTTATATACTTGCTGTCCGTTTTCGTCAAGCAGGAAATAATAAAATGTCACTTTTTTACATTTTTCAATAGCATGCTCAATCACGTCCACTATTTCGTAAATGGATTCATTTGTGTGCTTTACGGAGTCAAAATGAACAGCATTTCGTTTCAGCAGTTCTCCCTTTGCACTGCCTCCAAGATCGGCTATTTTGCTTATAAGCTCCTCTGTTTTGATTTCGGTAACAAATTTTGAACTGTAAATACAATCCATTATTATTTTCAATTCGGGCAAATCAAAAGAGCGTTTCGTCGTCCAGTAAACAGACTCATGTTGTGTGCGTTTTGAATGAATATCATAGCCGTAATCCTTCAAGGCTTGAATATCGGTGTAAATTGTACGTCTTTCAACTAAAATTCCAAGCCGACTCAATTCGTAAATCATTTCTTTTGTAGTAATCGGATGTTCTTCATCACTTTTTCGATAAAGTATCTCCAATATTTTAATAAGCTTTATCCGCTGAAATTTTGGATTATTCATACAACTCACCGCCTAATATATATTCTACATAAAATTATATCTGATATTGAAAAATTTGTCAACTTTGCAAAATACAAATTTGTGTACTCTGATTGTTTTTTCAAACTTTTTCACTGTGAATTTTTTGTAAACTTTTAGCAGACATACTATACCGGTCTACGGCAGAGACCAAATGTCATTAACCTGACGCCCGATGCGTACCAATTTTCTGAAGAATTTTGCCGACTAAATTTACACCTTTCACAAACAAATGATATTGCTATTTTCGTAAGTTTGGTATATAATAGAAATATAAAATAAGGAGAGCTTGTACTCTCCGGCTTATCAAGAGGTGTATCAATTTGTATTTAGATAAAAAATGTGATAAAAGCTATGACAGTATTCTGGATCATGTCAGCAGAGTACACTTTATAGGTATCGGCGGTTCGGGAATGTGTCCTTTGGCGGAAATACTTCTTAACAAGGGATATCAGGTCAGCGGTTCCGATATAAGCGACGGCGACACGCTGCAGCGAATGATCAGCCGAGGCGTACCTGTTTTTATGGGGCATAAAGCAGAAAACATTGAAGGCGCACAGCTTATTGTGTATACCGCCGCAGTAAAATCCGATAACCCGGAATTAATTGCGGCAAAAGAGAAAAATATTCCCACTGTTGAGCGTTCTGTTATGCTTGGCATTATTTCACGCAGATATTCAAAAACCACCGCTGTTTCCGGCACGCACGGAAAAACCACAACAACAGCTATGCTGTCACAGATACTCATAGGCAGCGGCAAAGAGCCTACCGCTGTTATCGGCGGAAAACTTCCGGCTATCGGTGGTAACAGCTATGTCGGAACATCGGACATTATGGTTTGTGAAGCTTGCGAATATGTAGATTCGTTTTTGCAGATAACGCCTTCTGTTGCTATTATTCTGAATGTTGACGCAGATCATTTGGATTATTTTGAAAACCTTGACAACATAAAGAAATCATTTGGAAAATTCATTGCACAAACTACAGACGCCGTAATTGTAAATGGTGATGATGAAAACGCGCTCAGCTGCACCGTTGATACTTCTCTGCCGGTGATTACGTTCGGTTTCAATGAAAAATGCGACTACAGGGGCGTTATTACTTCTCAAAACAGCGTTTATGAGACATTTGATATTTTGCACAAGGGCGAAGTTCTCTGCACTGTTACGTTGTCTGTTCCCGGAGTTCACAACGTCTGCAACGCACTTGCTGCCGCTGCTGCGGCTCATTATCTCGGCGTCCCCGGTGACGAAATAGCGAAACATCTTCACGCTTTTCAGGGAGTGCATCGCCGCTTTGAGATTCTCGGCAAGCATGGCGGAATTACTGTTGCTGATGATTTTGCACATCACCCCACAGAGATAAAAGCCGCTCTTTCTGCTGCGATGGGCATGGGATTCCGTAAGGTCTGGAACGTTTTTCAGCCGCATACTTTTTCAAGAACAGCTATGCTGCTGAATGATTTTGCAGACGCGCTTTCTATTGTTGACGAAGCGATCATACTTGAAATTCTGCCCGTTCGTGAAGTCAATACTTACAACATATATAACACCGACCTCGGGAAGAAAATTCCCGGCTCCAAATGCATTGACACCTTTGAACAAGCCACGGAATATGTCTGCGAGAATGCACAGCCCGGCGATCTTATTCTTACTATGGGCGGAGGCAATGTATATATGTGCGCAAACATGATCAATGACAAATTGTCAAAAAAATATGAAAGCTGATATTTACATGTCATAACAAATGAATAAGAGTTGGTAGTTGGTAACTAATTTGATCTAAACTTGATAGCTACCAACTCAACAGGATATTTTATATAAAAAACATAATGAACATAATAATCGAAAAATAATATTCAATTGCCCCGCAGCCGCCAATGCGTCAACGGGGTAAGTTTTTTAAAATTAAATGCAACTATTCAGTACCCAAAAATTAATTGTTATAAAATTGCTCTTAAAACCACTACGTCATAAGGTACTGAATAGTTCCCTGTTGATATAAAAATAAAGTTGATGTATAATAATACGTTTTTGGAGGGATATTATGGAAAACGAAAGTATCAGAGATTATTGCATTCCGGATTTCAGTGCAGCATTTATAGTATCGGCCATTTTTGTTTTATTCGGAACGCTGTTAATTCCAAAAGGTATACACGGCGGAGTATACATAGATCAGACCATCACGATAATAACAATAATGTTCAGCTATGTCATCGCAATTTTTACGTTTGTCTACATGTACGCCTACAAAAAGATCAAATTCGAAAACAGATTTCGTTCATATAAAAAAGAAAACCGCGGCGACACAATACTCAATGATTTTGAAAGAAGTATGCCCTTTCTCAACGACAGTGTAAGAGTCGGCACGCAGGGCATTTACGGGAACAACACAGGTGAATTTGTGTTATTAAGTGATGTGCAGTCACTGTATATTCTGCGCGTACAAGATATCTCGGTTACATGGCGGGTAATCACAAAAGCAGGGGCGAAAGAAATAATAGTATGCACGCTCAAAAGGTGTCCCCCATCTGAATGTAATGCGTTTTTCGACTACATAGAAGCAGTTGCGCCAAATGTAGAAGTCAACAGAAACATTGGCTTGAAGGTAACCAGACAACCCGGACGCCAAAAACTTTATATGGTTTTTGGGGAATAATTTCTACCTGATGACAACTCTGTATTGCCTCATCCAATAATCAACCTGCGCCAGGTACGCCAGTATCTGAGGTGCCTTCATCAGCTGACCATACCATGGCGAGGATATCCCGTATGGGTTTTCGATTATTGAGTCAATGCCGTTTTTATCCAGGACGTCACGTATCGGCGATGTTGGATCGTCGAGAATATTCTTAATCGCTCTTACACAATACGCCATATACTTAGGGTTGTGCGTTTTGGGGTAAGGCGATTTTTTTCTCCATGCTATTGATTCGGGAAGTATATCGGAAAACGCCTCGCGCACAATCCCCTTTTCCCTTCCGTTCGGTGATTTCAGCTCCCACGGCATATTATACGCATATCTGACTATTCGGTGGTCGCAAAACGGAACTCTCACCTCTAAGCCGCTGTACATGGAACATCTGTCTTTTCGATCTAACAAAGTCTGCATAAACCAGTTGATATTCAGCATAAACATTTCTCTCATACGCTTTTGAAAAGGCGAGTCTGTCGGCAGCGTATCTGTATTTTTGACCGTCTCTTCATAGCGTGCGCGCACATATTCTTCGCCTTTAGGCAAAAATCCGTCTTTCAAAACACTGCGGCGTATTTCCTGAGAATGTGACCACGGAAAACTGTCACTGAAAAGAATATCCCGATCATGATACCACGGATAACCCCCGAATAATTCATCTGCACATTCGCCGGAAAGCGCGACGGTAAATTTTTTCTTGACCTCTCTGCAAAACATAAGCATAGAACCGTCTACATCCGCCATTCCGGGAAGGTCTCTCGCATCAACTGCGTCAAAATTTGCCATGAATAAACGCCTGTTGTCAAGAACTACATTTTCATGATTTGAACCGATATGGTCAACCATGATATCTATAAACTCTTCATCGGAATTAGGCTGAAATTTTGATGAACGAAAATATTTTGCATTGTCTGTATAATTCACGGAATACGTGCTGAGTTTTTCGCCGCGTTTGCTGTATTCCCGTGCGGCAACTGTTGATATTATGCTGCTGTCAAGACCTCCCGACAAAAATGTACACAGCGGCACGTCGCTTACAAGCTGAAGTTTTATTGCGTCTGTGATCAGATATTTTACGTACTCGACAGTCTGAGCTTTGTTGTGTTCGTGAGGTGCTGCCGTCACCCTGAAATACTTACGTTTTGTGAGATTGCCGTCTTTGTATACGGCGCACTCTCCGGGGCAAAGCTCTTCTATATCACGAAATACGCCGCTGCCGGGAGTCCTGCCCGGTCCCAAAAAAAACACCTCCATAAGCCCGGTCTCGTTGATAACAGGTTCAACAATCGGATTTGCCAGCAGAGTTTTTATCTCCGAAGCGAAAATAAACTCGCCGTTTTTGCTGTAATAAAACAGCGGCTTTACTCCTATCGGATCACGTGCCAAAAACAATGAACGTTCTCTTTCATTATAAAATGCAAACGCAAATATTCCGTTGAGCTTTTCGGCACAGCTCTCCCCCCAGCATAGATAGGAATTATACAAAACCTCTGTGTCGGAGTGACTGTGAAACTCATATCCCATCGAAATTAATTCTTGCCTGAGTGCATCAGCGTTGTATATCTC
>CADCOF010000171.1 GCA_902802975.1 uncultured Ruminococcus sp.
CCGCTCCCAGTTCCGTCAAGCTTTATTCTTAACGATAACCTTCGCCGCGTTCAACATTTATTCTTCCCTCAACCAACCTGCGGGCGGGCGGCATGCTGCCGCTCCCAGTTCCGTCGGGCGGCATGCTGCCGCTCCCAGTTCCGTCAGGCGGCACGCCGCATGGCCGCGATTATTCGTCTTCGTTTCCTTCGTCGCTGACTTCGCTGTTTTCATCGCTGTCAACAGTAGAGGAATCTTCGGAATCGGTATCCTCGGGTTCGCTGTTATTATCGCTGTCAATGATGGGACCAAGCTCTACTTTGTTTGTATCAATCATGTACTTGAGTTCATCAACTGTCTCGTCACTTGAAAAAATTTCAAGGAAATACTTTCCGTCGGCTGAGTAGTAACGATACGAACCGCCGCCTATCTTTTGATAATTATCACCGTAAATCGCGAGCGCGTCTTCAAGTGGTGTTCCGAGAGTTACGCCCTTTGCTGTGCTTACGTCGGACGATTTGATCTCTATGCCGCCGATTTTTCCATCGGGGAGTACAGTGATCGCATACTCGCCGTAATCGTAATTTTTGTCGAGCAATCCCGGGTTGAGACAACTTGGTGCTTCTGTTTCTTCGTAATCATCACCGAGTGCATTGATTACGCTCTGTGCGTCTGTGCCAAGAGAAACGGATACACTTCCGTATGTGAAAACAAGGTCGCTTGATTCAAATGCTTGTGTTTGTACTGTCGATGATGTGGTTTCTGTGTCTGTGTTAGTGTTAGCGCCGGTGTTAGCCTTTGACGATGTGTTCTCATCCTTCGACTCTTCTCTTGTGGAAGTCGTTATCTTTGTGGAACTCGTGGAACGAGGAGTCGTGTTTGTTTTGGGGGTTGATGTTGTTTTCGGAACAGACGCTTTCGATGAAGCAGCAGCTTTCGATGACGTTGTTTTCTTTGAAGATGTTGTCTTTTTTGTGGAAGCAGACTTCTTTGAGGACGCGCTCGACTTTGTGTCGCTGGACTTTGTGTCGCTCGACTTGTCGTCCTTCTTGTCTGCCGAAGACTCCTCACCGCTTGCCTCTGCGTCTACAGCCTCGCCGTCTTCAGTTTCGGTCTCAACATCGCTTTCCGAATAAAGCACTCTGTCTTCATGACTGTAGTCCTTGGCTGCGTCCTTACTTCCGCATGCGGTCATGCCTGTAACCAAAAGTGCTGCCGTAAGTGCTGCAATAAGTATTCTTTTCATTGCCGTTTCTTCCTTTCTTAAACTGAAACTTTGCTGCATGGAAAATCAACTTTAAGCCGCAAAATCTCCATGCACCTCATTATACCACTAAATCTCGACTTCTGCAAGTGCTTGTGTGCAAATGTATTCGCCGTTATTTTCGACATAGGCGTATATCTCGTAAATTCCCTTATCAAGTTCGTTTTTGTTCACGGTGAGTGAGAATCCATAATCTGTGTCTGTTTGTTCATCATCGCCGCTTTCGTATATTGGGAACGGCTCGAAGCAGTACAGTCCGTCTTCATTTTCCATCGTGATCAATATATCACTGTTTGACGCAAAATATTCTTCATCAAGAATACCTGATATATTCAAATGTTTTCCTTTTATGTTATAAGTGCAGCTGTTGTCTCCTTCCACAACGTCCGCGGAAATATCGATTTCTCTTTCGGGCGCATTCATAAAAGGCGCGCGCTGTGTGATGTAACTCAGATTGCGCTCCACTACTTCAAGAATTACGTAATCGGCTTTCACTTCATCTGCAAGCGAGGTTTTATAGGGCAGTTCTCTCGAAAAATATGCACGCTGTGCACTCTCCGCCGCGATAGGATAAAACGCCCTTCCGAAAGAATCCCTATACATAAGAAGATTTCCGCTGCCGTCTTGGCAGCTTGTCTTTATCAGCAGATCATCTTCATTCAGGAAACTTCCGGCATACTCAAACCGGCTCTCATGATCATACACGACCTGTTCGGATAATCTCTCATATGATGGGAACAGCATTCCGTCAAGATCGGCATGCCACACTTTTTCGATTGAGTGTGGATATTCGGTGTAATCGTAATGCTCCCACCCGAGCGCATCGGCAGCGGCGTTAAATGCAATAGCCGCGCCCTCGTTTGTCCAATGTGAATCGCGCTGCAGATATAAAGTTTGATCATACTGTGAAAATATGTCTTTGATCGAAATGTTGTTGACTGAAAGTTCATTAAGAATATCGCTCAGGCGATCAAGATTTGTGGGTTTGTCTGATTTTATTATACGTGACGGCATATTTTCGGAGTACACACTGTTTTTGTTTGGCGCACACATGAATAGGAAACTTTTGCCGTCGTTCTCGAAATGCTCCTGCAAAAGCTGCAGCGTTTTCGCCGTATTATACACGCGACGCTGCGTCATTCTCTCCGACCCTGTATAATCGGGGAGAGTATCGGCAAAATACAGCCAGTCGTTTTTTCCGACAATGACTTTTTCATTTGAAGATGTTTTGAAGGTGGCGCTTTTGATCATACTGTCGAGCGTAACGAGTTTTCCTCTCAGGGCGAAATGCTCCGAAAAATACGTCTCGAACTGATTTCCCCAATCGGAGTTTATTTTTCCGTTTTCAACAAACGAGGGCATTTCAGACAACTGTCTGTTTTCAGACGTATCTTCCTCTATACCAACAATCGGAAGTAACGCAAGCGGTGTTACACATATTGCCAGAAAAGCACCTGCATAAATTATTTGTAATTTCTTTCCCATTAATTATCACTAATCTCAATCATAAGAATAATATATTATATTATCATAGGTGTATCCAAGCGACTGCATATAAGCAGTGGTGCGCGCCTGATGATTGTAGTACGCGTCATACGTCAGCCATTCCCCGTCAACAAGCACCTGATTATAGCTGTGAAGGCTTGGATACAAGCCGGTACCGACAACTATTCTCGATGTAATGCCTGCACGCTGCAGAAGAACATGCAAAAATGCGGAATAATGGTAACATGCGCCGTAGCCTCTGTTGACTGCGTATGCAGCTATTGACGCCCAATCCGCCGTGTATGGATCTGCGTATACCGACGGAACATTTACAAAAAAGTACGACACATTGTTATGCACATAATCACACAGTGCAGAAGCAGTGGCACCTACCTGCGAAATTATCTCGTCAGCTTTGTATTTTACTGTGCTTGCGTCAACAATTTTGATCTTTGTGCAAATACCGTTTTCATCGATCTTGTAAAGTCCTACCGACGTGCTGCGAAGCATTCTGAAATTTTCGTCAAAGTAATACAGATTTCCGTTAATGGAAGTCAGACCTTTAGCTGCCTTGCCGTCTGTGCCGCAGTAATATCTTGCGTCATCGAAATCGACCCAGCCGGTTTGATTTATTCCCTGCTCGTTCTTGATATACGTGCCTGTGCTGTCGGTGTATATTCCGGTTTGGAGATATCCGTCGTCGCCAAAGAAATATGTATTGCCGTCTATCTCAGCCAATCCGGTGAGTACCTTACCGTTTTTCAGATATCTTTCATGACCTACCATTGAAAGCCAGCCTGTAGTCATAACACCGTTGCTGTCAAATACGTATGTGTCGCCGTCGAGTTTAATCTCACCCACGGTAAAACGCCCGTCATCGCCGATATAGTAGATATTGCCGTCGGGGTCAATTACTTTTTTGCTTTTGGCGAAAACGCCGTTTTCAAACAGATACTTAACGCCGTCTACATCTACAAATCCCTCTGCATTAACACCGTCTACAATGTATCTGCTATGATCAGGAGCTGCCCAGCCGGTGAGCATTACGCCATTATCGTCGAATTTATAACTCTCCCCGTTTATGTTCGTTTTACCGACAGCGAGTGTATGATCAGCTGCGGCATAGTATATGCTGCCGTCAACAGTCTGCCAGCCCGAAATAGCCTTGCCGTCATCAAGGAAGAGGTACAGCTTATCATTGATTTTCTGAAGTCCCTGTGCCATACCGCCGTCTTCAAAAAGATAATAGAGATCGCCGAACAAAGTGAGCAGTCCCGTTTTGTTATCATAATTATCATCAAAATAGTACGTTCGACCGTCTATTTTCGTAAAGCCCATTGATACAAGACCGTAGTTATTGAAATACATTTTCTTGCCGTTCAGATTCTGCCAGCCTGTGACTGCCGCATTGTCAACAAAGTAGAACTGCTGATCAAAAACGGTTGTCCAGCCATTCTGCGGTTTACCTTTGACATAATATTTTATGCTGCCGCCCTCGTTCTGCCAGCCTTCAACAAGAACGCCGTTGTCGGTGAAAGTGTATTCGGTTCCGTCAATGACCTTTTTGCCCGTGATCAGGCTGCCGTCCTCATCGAAACCGCAAATGTAATCGTTGACCCTTACAAGACCCTTTGCCATTTCGCCGCTTTGAAGACGTCCGAAAATACGCCCGCTTTTGTCGGCAAGCCATTCTATGTTGGTATTTTCGGGCTTATTAAGCAATTTCCGGCTCAATCCTATCGAACTGCGGAGAATATCCAGCGCGTCGGAAGAAGTACAAACGCCGTCGCCGTTTACATCGGAAAGCTGCTTATTCAGCGGTTTAACATCGCGGAAAATAGATGCCCGAAGTGCCGCCAGCGCGTCGGACGCTGTGATTATGTCGTCCTGATCAACGTCGCCCATTCTTTTGCGTTTTTGCTCGGCGGGCGCGCTTGTCAGCGGTGATTTTGCACTCACAAACGCAGGCGTGTCCGGACTATCCGGTGTATCAGGTGTGTCAGGGGTATTTACGGAAAAAGTGACGTCTGTGTTATTCTGATCGGCAGACGCCGTAACGCCGCATAAACATGATAACATAGAGGCGAGTATAATCGCAGTAACGTATTTTTTGCAATGTATATTCATTTTAATATTCACTCCTTTGAATTTATAGAATTGACCGTTTCTTATTATAACACAGTGTAACCGCTTTGTAAACTGCGTAATTCTTAATAAAGCAAGGTAAATATTCGTAATATTTGTGCAGTTTTTAA
>CADCOF010000172.1 GCA_902802975.1 uncultured Ruminococcus sp.
AATCACAGTTATCAGCTCCGGCGATACGCTCATAGGAAGTTCAATTTCTACACCGTTTCCGCTGATGTGTATTCTGTCGTCGGAATAAGTTGACCTGCCGATCGGCACCTTATCCTCACACGCTGCAATTGGGACAATATCATGCGTTTCGTGCCCGCTAAGAAGATCTTCTCGCAGCACTCTCAAGCGATAGTAAAAGGTTTTTACAGATATCCCTTGTGCTTCACACCAATCTTTTACCGTCATCCCGCTGCTTTGGTATTCTTCATACATCCGCTTCCAGTTTTCATGTCTGATCGCTTTTTTGACTTCGCTTATTTCATCCATTTTTCGTTGCTCCAATCCGGTCTATGTTGGTATGAAGACCTGTTTGGAGTTATTTTAACATTTTGGGATCGCTTTTGGTAGACGCCGGGGGATTGAGGGGATACTGTCGAAAAGTGTTTATTTTATGTTTTCTTACTTTCTTTGCTTTGATAGCAGAAGACAATGATTCAACATAACAACAGAGCGTCCTACGGAGAATTACTTTCCGTAGGACACTCTGTTGTTATAACGGCTCTCTCGTTCGCACAGATGCCCGTCATAGTTTGAAAACAACGGTTATAGATAAGGCTCTTTTTGGGTATGTTGACGGTTAACGATTGTGAACACACCGTTGAAATGCTTCCGTAACCGTGATATAATAAATTAAAAACATAAAAAAGGAAACACACAAATGAACCTATCCGAATTACTTTGTTTTTATATGAGCGAGAAACAAATGGACGATATAATCCTCTCCCGAAAATGCAACATCTGACCGATGAACATCGTAAACATCAAAAAAGGCAGCCACACCTACTCACAGCAGATCGTTGAGAATATCGGGCTTGGGTTGGGACTTAATGCTGACGAAATGCGAGGGTTTATAGGTGATGCTGGATTTTTAAGAAAAAGACCGTCCTTTGAAGTGAGAATCTTCTTAGGACGGTCGCTTTTATGAAATGGTCAACAGCTGTATTTTTTTGTGACAAGCAAAAACAGATAAATCAACATCTACTATTGGGTATTTTTAATAATATGTCGTGTTAATTTTTGTGCAACGATACAAATTTTGTGTTCAGGTTAGATATTACCACAAAAAAGATTGACATTCTAATAGTGCTGTGATATGATATAGACAGCTAAGATAATAAGGTAATGCATTACCTAAATAAGGAGGAGTTTATTTGAAGTACACAATTGAAACAATTCGTGAGATTTCTTGGGAAATCGGTAAAGAATATCGCGGCAAAATTGAAAATGTGGGAACTGCGATTATTTCTACGGCGTATGCTCTTGTAAGGATTCAGCAATCACCATCGATAGATACCGGAACTATAAATTCTTTTTTGGAAGGTATTAAAGAGAATGAAAATGTATCATCTATTCTTTCAAGAAATCTTGAGGATTTATGGAGTAATGTTGTTGGATTCATAGGGAAATACGATACCGATGCGTTAAAGGCGGTTGTGTTATATGAAAACACATTTTTTATAACGAGTACACCAGCCTCCATAAACAAACTTGCCGACCGTATTCTGGATATCAACGAGCATGATACCGTACTGGATATCTGCTCCGGGTATGCCTCTTTCCCCGCTTATGCTTATCTCGAAGGCAGAATAATCAATGATTATACCGGAATTGAAATCAATTATAATTCAAACGATATTGCTGTCCTTCGAGCATCGATTTTGGGCGAAAAGTATACTTTTATTCTGAACAATGCACTGACCTATAAATACACCAAAAGGTTTGATAAGGTTTTTTCTAACTATCCATTTTGTATTAAGGGCGCAGATTTAGACGATGCCCGCCGTGAACTTCAAAACTATTTTAATATGAACAGCATGTCCATGACCAGATGTTCTTCTGATTGGCTGTTCAACGGAATAATTGTTCGTAATATGAGCGAAACAGGAAAAGCTGTTGCAATAATGGCTAACGGGGCCGCCTTCAATAAACCCGATCTGTATATGAGACAGTTTTTTGCGGAGAACGGCTACATTGAGACTGTAATCAATCTCCCCCCCGCCTTATTTGTTGATACTTCAATTTCAACTACAGTGATAATATTCAGCCATAACAACAGTTCTATTAGACTGATTAATGCAGAAAAGATTTTTTCAAAGCAAGGCAGAGGACAGAACACTTTATCCGATGAAGATATTCAAAAAATCCTTGATTGTATTCACAATGGAGGAGAAAATACTATTGATCTTGCACCGGAGGATATGCGTGAACACGACTATAACTTGATGGCTTCTCACTATCTTGAAAAACCGGAGGTAGAGAACGGCGTTGGCTTTGGCAGCGTTATAAAGTCCATAACACGAGGGGCACAAGTCAAGCCTGAGATTTTGGAATCCTACAAAGCAGTAATGCCAACTAATTTCCGATACATTACTCTTTCCAATATTTCTAATGGTTCTATTGACATCGAAGACGGTCAGCAATATATCACAGAACTTCCTAAAACACTCGAAAAATTTGTTATTCCCGATAATGCGATAGTTCTTTCAAAAATGGCTTCTCCGACATTTAGATCAACGGTTATAAAAACCGAAGATAAACTGTCGATGATTGCAACC
>CADCOF010000173.1 GCA_902802975.1 uncultured Ruminococcus sp.
CGCAATGCGCAATGCGCAATTCGCAATTATTTGTGCGTACCAAAGCTTTATCACAACGACAATAAATTTATGCAGTGCGTAAAAATTATGATCGAGAGTGAAAAATTCACAGCGAGCATTCATTGCACATTGCGCATTGCGAATTGCACATTGAATTGCACATTGCACATTGAAAATAGGTTCCACAAAAATCAGCACTCCATTTTCTTCATCAGTCCGTTTTATCTCGCAGCCCATATCACTAAGCAGTGAAATCGCTTCTCCGGACGGTAAGAATCTGCTCTCCTGCGTCTGTATGACAGCTATCTGCGGAGAAACGGCTCTGAAAAAATCCTCATTGACCGCCCCCGCACTTCCGTGGTGCGGCACTGCGAAGATATCCGCGCCAATGTCTGCACCTTCTGCAAGTATGTCACGCTCGGCTTTTGCTGTTATATCGCCTGCAAACAGCGCAGTCATGTTTCCGTACTCAAGTTTCAGGACAAGTGAATTGTTATTCGAGTCATTATATATTTTGTTGGGGGAAATAATTTTTAGTATAGTATCTTTGAAAATGTATTCGCTGCCTTTTTGTGCATACTCCGGCGTTATGCCTTTCTCGATAAGTGTATCTTTAATTTTACAGTACTCATCATTACCGCTTATATCCGAATATTCACACGTAACAAATCGCTTTACATTTTTATTTCTGATCACGTTTTCATAATCGCCGACATGATCGGAATCCGGGTGAGTCAATACAGCAAGATCGATTGTGTCTATACCCATGCTGTCAAGCATGGCGATGATATCAAGCTGCGCTTTTTCACGTCCGCAGTCGATCATTATCACAGCGTTTGGCGTTTTCACCACAGCACAGCCGGCGTTTCCGGCGTCCGGAAAATATATCGCCGCTTCCGCTTGTCGTACTTCCGTAAAATCCGAACCGATATGCAGCCGCGTCATAATACCGAAAATCATATCCGATAATAAAAAGCAGATCACCGCTGCGAACAGTATTGCTGCCGCCGCGATGATCAATTTCTTATGTTTGCTAAAATTATTATGAAAGATATCGAAGCGCAGTTTATTTGAATAAAATTTATTCTGTGACACCTGATATTTTCCTTTCAATATACTCCTGTTGAGTCATAAGAACCTTTCGTGACTTGCTGCCCTCATGAGGTCCTACAATACTCATCCGCTCCATTGTATCTATAAGCCGCCCTGCGCGCGCGTAACCTACCCGAAGTTTGCGCTGCAGCAACGAGGTTGACGCCTGCCCCAGTTCCACGACAGCTTTAATTGCGTCTTCAAGCATAGGATCAGAGTCGTCGATATCATCAGCCGAGGTATCTTTTGAAGACGAACCGCCCTTAACGCCCACACTCTCACTGATACGGTCAATTTCCTCGTTAATCTCGTCATCGTAGTTGCTTTGAGCATGCTCTTTGATGAAATCGGTCACTGCCTCAATATCGTCATCTGATGAGAAACCGCCCTGCACACGAATCGGCTTTGGCACACCGACGGGCATATAAAGCATATCGCCGCGGCCTATAAGCTTTTCGCCGCCGCCTGTATCGAGTATAGTTTTCGAGTCAACATACGATGCAACTTTCAGCGAAATTCGGCTAGGAATATTAGCCTTGATAACGCCTGTAATGACATTTACGCTGGGGCGCTGAGTTGCAATTACAAGGTGCATTCCTGCTGCACGCGCCTTTTGAGCCAAGCGGCAAATATAATCTTCCACTTCGCCGGGGGCTGCCATCATAAGGTCAGCCAACTCGTCTATGGCAATCACGATTTTTGGCATTTTCTTCGTTGCCTTCGGCGGTGCAAATTCGCCGTCCGCAGTCTCTTCCACAACGCCGTTTTCAATTTCTTCGGGAGTCATGGACGCCAGATTTCTCTCCACCATTTTGTTGTAGCTGTCTATATCCTTAACGTTGTACAGTGAAAGTTCCTTGTATCGGTCTTCCATTTCGCTTACAGCCCAGCCCAGCGCGCCGGCAGCTTTTTTGACGTCGGACACAACGGGCACCAGCAAATGCGGGATACCTTTGTATTTTGAAAATTCAACAAGCTTCGGGTCGATAAGTATCATTTTTACTTCGTCGGGGGTTGCGCGGAAAAGTATACTCATCAATATCGAATTCACACATACCGACTTACCCGAACCTGTAGTTCCCGCTATCAGCAAATGCGGCATTTTTGCAAGGTCCATCAAAACTATCTTGCCGGCAACGTCTTTACCGATGACGCATTCAATCTTTCTGGATTTTTTATTTTTATTGAATTCCGCGGATTCAAGCAGCTCTCTCATTGTTACGGAGGTGACTGTCTTGTTAGGAATTTCAACGCCTATAGCGGGCTTTCCGGGAATGGGAGCCTCCATTCGAACGCCGCCCTCGGCTGCAAGATTCAGCGCAATATCATCGGACAAGCCGGTTATCTTTGAAATTTTCACACCCGGCGCAGGCTGTATCTCATACCGTGTAACGGAAGGTCCTCTGCAGTACCCTATAATCTTCGCACCAACCGAAAAACTCTCAAGCGTATCGATAAGCTTGCGCGCGTTCTCCTTAAGCTCCCTTTCGTAGCTGACATTTGCGGTTTTGCTCTCCGTCAGCAATTCACTCGGCGGATAGATGTACGATTTCTTGCTGCGCTTTTTCTCTTTTTTCACAACGGCTTTTTTCGGAAGATCATCTACGGGGATTGCGCTCTGCTTGCTTTCCTTTATTTGTTCAACCGCACTTGCAGTTTCGGGCTTAAAGCCCTGATCCACAGTGTCAAGAAAATCTTCGCCGAAAATATCCGCAAACAGATCGTCGTCATCATTGCCGGGTGCTTTTTTTGTATCGGGCATATCGTCAATGTTTATGTCGATAGAATCCTCATCGGGATAGCTGTCACTGCCGCCCGTAGGCAAATCCGGCGCACTAACCGGAAGATCAGGCATGATTATAGGCGGATCATAAAATTCATCTGTATCATTTGTCTTTGACTTTGATTTTGACTTTGATTTTGATGGAGTCGGTTTTTCGGGAATAATAATATCATCCTCGGGGTCTTCTTCATCTTCAGGGAAATAATCGTCTTCCTCGTCCTCAAAAAGATTTTCGGACAGGACAGGCGATATTGGAAGTCTGTCTTCATCTTCATCATATTCAACATTGCGATAATTGCTGTTACGATTACTATTTTTCTTTTTACGATCTCCATCTTCGTCTTCATCTTCGTCAACAGAATTGTATGACTCGAAATCCTCATCGTCAAAGTAATCATCGGAATTATCAGACGCAGACCCGCGGTTCGCGGAATTGTTTTTCATATTGTCGATCGACTCGGAAATTTTGTTCTTGATAATATTGAACAGCGAATTGTAAAGTTTCTTGACAGGTATTCCAAGAGCAAATACCGTCAGAACCATTATTATCAGAATTATTAATATTTTAGCCGGAATAATACCGAATAATTTTATGAATGGCGCACCGAAAATAAACCCAAGCGCACCGCTGCCTGTATATGTTATTCCATCTATAAATGTTTGTCGAATATTAAACGCGCCATCATATTTAAAAATATAGATACATGCGTTCAGCGCAACAATAAGACCCGCACCGAAAGATGTTCTGAAAACAAGCCTCGGTATTTCTTTATCCAGCATTGTTGCGACCGACAAAAACATTATCAGCATTGGCCAAAACACCGACAATATGCTGCATGTTCCCCGCACGGCGTTATGCAGCCAAAGCCACACCATGTCGCCCGGAATAAATATTATCGACGCCAGAACAACAGATGACACAAACATTATCAGCGAGCGTTTTTGCTTTTGTGCCATAACGTCAGCAGAAATTGCGGAAGTTTCGGCTTTTACCGGAACAATCTTCCCGTTTCCCGTAGGGATAATGTCTATGGGCTCATCTTTTTTTGCCTTCGGACGTTTTACGGCAGCTTTCATTTTTTCATTCTTTTTTTCATTCTTTTCTTTTTTCTCAGCCAACTTGCTTTCACCCCATTTACAAACAGGATCAGCCGAATGTGAGCGGCTGACCGCTGAACAGATTATTGCCGGACTTAAGCTCAATTGCACTTATTATAATAATAGCAACACCAAGAATAGCCGTGTATGCTACAAAAATAGTTGTTCTGTCTTTTTCGAGCATCCACTTAAACAACATAATTGCAAAGAAGCCCACAATCATAGCGGCAATCATTCCCGCAATCATTGCACCTGTACTGACCTGAATAGTATCCTGCATGCCCTGCGCCTTGAATGCGTCTATTCCCTCAAGAAGAGCGGCGGCAATGATGGACGGAATACCAAGCACAAACGCGTAGTCGAGTGCAACCTGCTTGTTAAGCCCGCGCAGTTCGCCCATTGCAAGTGTGGAACCCGAACGCGAAAGCCCCGGGAAAATTGCCGCAAAGCACTGAGTCAAGCCGATAATTACAGCGTCGGCAACCTTCATTCTGCGTCTGCCGGGAACATCAGACGTTGAGCGCGCTGCATATTTCTTTACAGTGTTCTCCATTGCCTTTACGCCAACCCACAAGAAAACACTTGTCGCAAGAAGAGAACAGCCGATCACCATAAAGAAACCCGTATTGCCCTGCCAAAGCTCCGCCAAATCCTTTGCGTTAAGCCCGCCTGCGCCGGGTATCGGAACAAACAAAAGGAACAGCGGAACAAGACCAATCACTATCATAAACAGAAGGTTGGTGTCACCCTTCATTTTACTCCAGCGAAATTTTCCGGAAAATACATCGCGGATAAGCTCAAAAAAAGCCTTGATGAGTTTGCCGATCAGCTTGTGATAAACTACACATACCGAAACAAGAGTTCCGACATGTAGCATGACGTTAAAAAACAGATTGCCTTCCATATCAACTCCCATGATATGCTGAAAGATGGTCAGATGACCGCTGCTGCTAACAGGCAGAAATTCGGTCAGTCCCTGAACAATACCAAGAATAATCGCTTCCAAAAGGTTCATATGATTTTCTCCTTAAAATGATAATATTAAGCAAAGCTATGCCCGAGTTTGATAATGCCGCAAGCACTCCAAAACTATACATGTTACATTATACCATTAATTGAAAAAAGCTACAAGTAAAATTGAGAATTTAATTGCAAATTTTTAAATTTTGTTACATTTTGATAATAATATGATTATTTACTTTTTCACAGAATGTGATATAATCATATTAGACTATAGTAAACGTCATTGAAAAGATCCTATTGCGAGTGTTTAGTGATTAGTGGGTAGTGATTAGCTCAAAGCCTTATTTAACTCCAC
>CADCOF010000174.1 GCA_902802975.1 uncultured Ruminococcus sp.
CTTTCGGTATGCCTCCGGCGGCAAGCCTTTTTGAAAAAAGGCTTGGCGAAAAACTTTGTGATGCTCTCTGTCTAACCTTAAGTTGATCTATAAATGAGCAAATTTTGAATTGTTCGTCATTTTGTACAACTCCCTCAGTCACCTTCGGTGACAGCGTCTCACCTGCCGGAGACCCGCACCCCGAACCCTTTGCTTGCTCTATCCAGCTTTTGAATATTAATTTCCTTTAGAGCTGTTAATCTCAACCGCTCAGATAGAATAATTTCTTGAATTTTTTTGAAAAAACCATTGACTTCTTATTAATTTTATGATATTATCATATTGAACTTAACAGAAGGGAGAGATAAAATGCAGACTGAAAACGAATTTTTGTCAAATTATAAGATCGATAAATATGAGCGTCCGTCGGTCACAGCCGATATTGTGGCTTTCATGATACGTTCAACGCAGAGTGATAATTATCGGATGGATAAAGAAAATCGGCTGTCAGTTCTGCTGATAAAGCGAGGCGGACATCCGTATAAAGATCATTGGGCATTACCGGGAGGATTTTTGGTTCCGGGTGAGACGGTAGAAGAATGCGCTTTTAGAGAAACATTGGAAGAAACCAACGTTTTGCCTGTTTCGATAATGCCGATAGGCGTATTCAGCAAGCCCGGGCGTGACCCGAGAGGCTGGATTATTTCAAATGCGTATGTTTCGATAATCAGCGAGGAATCTGTTGACCAAAAAGGGCAGGACGACGCAAACGATGCGCAGTGGTTTGATGTTAAGTTTGATCAAAACGAGAACGGTAACTGTATTCTGAATCTTACTTATGACGGCGTGGAGCTTAACGCTGTTTTGACAGAAGAACAGACAAAGTTTGGCAGAACGTCGTTTATTATCAAAGACAGCGGCGGGTTGGCTTTCGATCATGCCGAAATAATAGCATCGGCGTTGAGCGTGCTTAGAAACAGCGCAAAAAATTTCGATATGATCTTTGATTTTCTGCCGGAGAAATTTACGTTGTCATCACTTCAAAAGATACAGGAAACTATTATGAATATTACTGTACTTCCGGCGAATTTCAGAAGAAAGATCAGCGGATATGTGACAGAAACAGGCGAGTACACACAAGGCGCAGGGCATCGTCCGGCAAAGTTGTATAAAAGGAAACGCGAGAAGGAGAGAGAGTAATGAAACATTTTTTGATAGTAGTAGATATGCAGAAGGATTTTGTTGACGGGGCACTCGGCACAAAAGAAGCAGTGGTGATAGTTCCCGCCGTTGTGGAGAAGATCAGAAATTTCAACGGCCAAATATTCGCAACACTGGATACACATTTTGAAAATTATCTTGAAACAGCCGAAGGCGCAAATCTTCCTGTGCCACACTGCATTAAGGGTACGGACGGCTGGACGCTCAACAAAGACGTTGAGGCGGCACTTGCAGAGAAAAACTGTGTATTTGTCGAGAAGCCCACATTCGGAGCAGTTGATCTTCCCGCAAAAATAAAAGCAGCTGCAGGAGATGAGGAATTCACGATGGAGCTTATAGGACTTTGCACAGATATTTGTGTTATAAGCAACGCGCTGATACTCAAGGCGAATTTTCCCGAGGCTAAAATTTTCATTGACGAAAAATGCTGCGCCGGCGTAACTCCCGAAAAACATCTCGCCGCACTTGAGACAATGAGCAGCTGCCAGATACTGCGCAACTAAGATAATCTGATAAAAATTAAGAAACAGAGGTTATTATCATGAAACTCGAACCGATCATTGTATCGCTGCTTGACACCGATCTTTACAAGTTCAACATGGATCAGGTGATATTTCATAAGCACACAGAGCTGTGCGGTCAGTACTTTTTCAAATGCCGAAATCAAGGCATTGTATTTACACCGGAGATCGTAGAAGAGATCAACGAGCAAATAGACCATTTGTGTACATTGACATTTAAGAAAGAGGAACTTGATTATCTGCGTTCCATTCGTTTTATCAAGAACGACTATGTTGAGTTTCTGCGTTTATGGAGACCTATCCGCGATTATGTTACTGCGGAGCTTACGGAGGAAGGCGAACTTTCTGTAGTTGTAGACGGTCCTTTGTATTCGGCGATGCAGTTTGAAATATATCTGCTTGAGATAATCAACGAAGTCTACTTCAGAATGACATATGATTATGAAACTCTCAGAAAATCGGCTGAAAAGAAACTCGACGAAAAGATCAAGGCTCTGAACGACGGCACATATACTTTCAAATTCGCTGAATTTGGCTGCCGCAGACGCTTATCGCGCGAGTGGGAGGACGTTGTTGTCAGAAGACTTGTTACCGAGACAAACAGCTGTGTCGGCACATCAAATGTATACTTTGCAATGAAATATAATGTAACGCCAATAGGAACATATGCACATGAGTTCGTTCAGATGTATCAGGGAATAGACTCGATACCGCTTGCGTATACAAATCATTATGCAATGCAAGACTGGTATGATGAGTACCAGGGCGATAACGGAACAGCTTTGACAGATACGGTGACAACTGATCTTTTCCTGCTCGATTTCAATCGTTCGATGGTAAACAACTACACGGGCGTTCGTCACGACAGCGGTGATCCGTATGAGTGGGGAGAAAAGATCATTGCGCATTACAAAAAGTATGGTGTTGACCCCAAAACAAAGATTCTCCTTTTCAGTGACAGCCTTGACTTTGACCGCGCGCAGAAGCTTTATGATTATTTCAGCAGCAGAACGAAGGTATCGTTCGGCATAGGTACTTTTGTTTCGAATGATACAGATGAAAAAGCACTCAACATAGTGATCAAGCTGCAATACGTAAACGGAAGACCTGTTGCCAAGTTGTCCGACACACCCGGAAAGGCCATGTGCCGTGATGAAAATTACCTCGAATACCTCAAGCGTTCGGTGAATTTCAGACTCGGTTTGCCATCTTAGTTGGGGAAAGAATTAATGTCGAATGCGGTGAAGACTGCCGTTAAGAATACAGCTCGACGGAATTGTGAGCGGCGGCACGCCGCCGCATGGTGACCACAATACCACATACTGAATAAATTTTTCGACAAATATAAATAGTTTATATAAAAACCGCCAAACCTCAAAAAAACCGAAAAAACATGTTGA